>CAADGY010000308.1 GCA_900696665.1 uncultured Acidobacteriota bacterium | reverse complement strand
GGGGCGTTCCGTCTCCGGTGGCGACTGGAACATCCGAGTGAACTCACCTGGTCCTGGTCCAGGCACTGGCGGTGGCGGAGCCGTGGGAGGCTCCCCAAGATGCATCCGTTCGGTAGGCGCCACGGGGCGTTCCGTCTCCGGTGGCGACTGGAACATCCGAGTGAACTCACCTGGTCCTGGTCCAGGCACTGGCGGTGGCGGAGCCGTGGGAGGCTCCTCAAGATTCATTCTTTCGGTGGACGCCGCGGGGCGCTCCGTCCCCGGTGGCGACTGGAACATCCGAGTGAACTCACCTGATTCAGGCACTGGCGGTGTTGGAGCCGCCGAAGGCTCCCCAAGATGCATCCGTTCGGTGGGAGCAGGTTGACTCTCCGGCTTCTTCTCCAACAGCGCCGAGGGAATCTTCCACGAGCCCGCCTTCACCAGCACGTCTTCACTCGCTGAGGGGGCCTGGGCAAGAGTAGTACGCGCGCTCACCCACGTCCGGAGGTTCTCTGGCGAGATTAGTGATTCGGTGACGACGTACCTCGTCCCTTCGTACGCGGCTTGGGCAAAGAGACCCCGGCGGCGTTCCAGAGGAATCGCGTCCAACTGGCTCCACAGCAGGTCGCTCTCAGCGGGCGAGACTCCCGTGAACAAATGAACCTGAACCGGCATCCCCGTCCGGATTTCTCTTGCAGCGAATGTCTTTATTCCGTCGTCGCGGACCAGTTCCAATAATTCATACTTCTTGTAGAAACTCACGCCGCGTCCCTCCCGGTTATCTGCCTGCAGAGTATCAAAATTCCGTCTCTTTTGCCCTATGATAGAGTAGACTGTTGCAGATTATCCATGGCGCGCACAAGCGGAAGGGAAATGTCCGATTGCGTCAAATCCTTCCAGAACTGATGCCACTCAGACCTCACCATACATCTTCACGGCGGACTGCTCCGAATGCGTTCCGGGCTGACGAACGTTTGCGTTGAGTTATGAAATTTCTTTCGAAGGTTGTGTGGTCCGAAGGCATGTATTTAGGACCACATCATTTCCAGGTTCAGAACCGGTACTTCGAAGACTCAATCCGCTTTGCCACCTCGAGTGTATGGTTTGAGCCGTATGGCTTTACCGGCTATCAACTGGATGCGGAAGCGTTGCGTAACGGCACCGTTGGCTTGATACACGCACGTGGTATTCTTCCCGACGGTCTGCTGTTTCAAATGCCCGAATCGGATCCGCTGCCGGCTGTTCGCGCTATTGCAGACGTGTTTCCTCCCACCCGGGACTTTTTGACGGTTCTGCTCGCCGTTCCTACGCGTAAACAGGATGGAATGAATTGTGCCGCCAGCGACTCCGAATTTGCCATGGAAGCACGCTATGTAGCGGAAAACCAGGTGGTTCACGACGATAACACCGGCCGCGAGGAAAAGCCGGTTCAGTTGGGACGCAAGAACATCCGGTTTCTGCTGGACACCGAAGATGCCGAAGGCATGCTGACGATGCCGCTCGCACGCGTGCTGCGCGACGGTGCCGGCCATTTCATTTATGATCCGGAGTTCATTCCCGCCTGCGTGCGGATCGGTGCAAGCGAACCGCTGATGCTGATGTTGCAGAGGCTGGTCGAAATTCTGGAAGACAAGAGCACGGCTTTGTCGCGCGGCAAGAAATCCAGCGCGGGTGCATGGGCGGAGTACTCGACACGCGATATCGCAAGCTTCTGGATGCTGCACGCCGTCAACTCCGCTATCGCTCCTCTCCGCCATCAGCTAATGACCAAGCGTGGGCATCCCGAGGAGTTGTATGTGGAAATGGCGCGGCTGGGCGGCGCGCTTTGCACATTCGCCATTGATTCCCACCCGCGTGCAATTCCGCTATACGACCACAACGAACTTGGGCACTGCTTCCGGGAGCTGGACCGGCACATCCGCAAGCATCTGGAGGCCATCGTTCCCACCAACTGCCTGCGGATCGCTCTGGAAAAAGCCGCCGACTATTTTTACACCGGCCAGATTACAGACCAGCGCGTCCTCGACCGCTCCCGCTGGGTGCTGGCAATCGGGTCGCCCGCGGGAGAAGTCGACCTTATTACGAAGACGCCGCAAATCGTAAAGATCTGCTCCGGAAAGTATGTTGGGGAACTGGTGAAACGTGCGCTCCCCGGGCTCGCGCTTACGCATTTGCCCGTTCCGCCTTCCGCTGTCTCCGCCCGGGTGGACATGCAGTATTTCAGCGTCGACAAAGTGGGCCCTTGCTGGGACAGCATCGTCAAGACGCGCGAGATCGGCGTCTATGTGCCGGGGGACCTGCCCGATACGCAATTGGAACTGCTTGTGGTGTTGGAGTCCTGAGAATATGCCGCGGAGACCTGGATGACAGAAAACGTCCGCCGTGTGGAGAATCTTGCTCTAGCCTTTCAGGAGGTGCTGACGGCGATTGTTCGCTTGCGGTCGAACCGGCAAACGGTGAGCGACGCGTCGGTTTTCCGCGGCCAGATTCGAGAAGCCATCCGGATGGCGGAACAGGAGGCGCGCAGGGCCGGTTACTCCGCTGAGGACGTGGAGGATGCGAAGTTCGCCGTCGTGGCGTTTCTCGACGAGTCCATCCTCAACCTTCGCAGTCCTGTCTTCACGGATTGGCCCAGGCGCCCCTTACAGGAAGAGTTTTACGGGCATCACATTGCAGGAGAAGTCTTTTTCCGGAATCTTCAAAGGCTGCTTGTATGCGACGAATCGCAGGATGTAGCCGATGTATTGGAGGTTTACCATTTATGCATGCTGCTGGGCTTCGCGGGCCGGTATAGCATCGGCGGGCGAGGGGAACTGCAGGGCATTACGGGGGTGGTGGCTGCCAAAATCCAGCGCATCCGCCAGACCCCGTCCCAACTATCCCCCGGATGGGTTTTGCCCGGCGACAGCATACAGGTCACGCGCGGCGATCCCTGGTTGAAACGGGCTTTTATTGCCGCGATCTGCTGTGTCTCCCTCGCGATTGCACTGTTCATTGTCTACATGCTCCTTCTGCGTTCGGGGGTCGGGACCATTCGTAGCATCGCAGCCAATCACGGCTGGGCAACAGAGCCTCGCGCGTCAGCCAGCGGTAATACATGCTTCCGCTTCGACTGTGCGAAACCGCTTCCTCGCGGTTGCGACTCGGAAACGGGGGCCTGACAAATGTCTTCTCAACTCGCAACAGCGGCGGCCTACGCAGGGTACCTGGTTCTCGTCTGGGGAGTTGGCAGACTGCTGGGGCTGACCGGGACATCTTATATCCTGTTCGGTCTGGTGTTGTCCGTTCTGGGAGCCTTAGCGGCGGGCGCATGGCTCTGGTTCACTGGCAAGTTCAAGCAGACTCCTCCAGCCCGGAATTCGGTTCCGGATTCCATAGCGGCTTCGGGCGGGAGCGACGAACTGGACGTGTTGTTTCGCGAAGCGGGAAATCGCCTCCGGTCGGCGCGCGTTGTGCAGGAAAGCGACATCCGCAACGTGCCCGCTATCATCGTGATCGGCGGACCCGGAAGCGCCAAGACCAGCACCGTCCTGCACTGTGGCCTGGAGCCCGAGCTGCTGGCCGGCCATGTGTACCAGGACAATGCGGTCACCCCAACCCGTACCGCGAATCTCTGGCTATCCGGGCGCACCGTGTTCGTCGAAGCCGGCGGACGGCTGCTTGGGGAAACCTCACGCTGGCTCCAATTCATCAAGAGACTTCAGCCCGGCAAACTCGCGGCTGCATTCAAGTCCGGCGGCCAGGCGCCACGAGCTGTCGTCGTCTGCCTGGACTCGGAAGTATTCACTAAGCCTGGCGCCTCGGAGGCGGTAACGTCCATGGCGCGCAACCTTCATGCCAGGCTCGGTGATATCTCGCAAACGCTCGGCATCAGCTTTCCGGTGTACGTGCTGTTCACGCGCGCCGACCGTCTTCCATTCTTCCTTGACTACGTACGCAATCTCGCCAACGAAGAGTCGGGACAAGTAGCCGGGACGACGCTCACCATCCGTCCGCCGCAATCGGAAGGTGTGTATGCGGAGGAGGAGACGCGCAGGCTTACCGCGGCTTTCGAACGCCTCTTTCACTCCCTTTGCGACAAACGTATCCACTTCCTCGCGCGAGAGAACGATCCTGCCAAGCTCTCCGGAACCTATGAATTTCCGCGCGAGTTCCGGAAAATCAGAACCCTGGCGGTACAGTTTCTGGTGGACCTGTGCCGTCCCAGCCAACTCCGTGCTTCACCGTTCTTACGCGGATTCTACTTCTCCGGCGTCCGTCCGGTGTTGGTGAGCGAGAGCGCGCCGGTTCCCGCCGCTCCATCGCAGCCCGAGCGGCAGATGCAGGCGCCCGCGACCGCGACACAGGCATTCCGGGTTGGAGCACAACAGGCTCCGCCGCAACCTGCCGCCCAGCCCGTTTCCGGAACCAGGCGCGTTCCGCAGTGGCTTTTCCTCACCCATCTGTTCAACGACGTGATCCTCCAGGACCGCGCGGCCATGGGAGCAAGCTCGTCGAGCGTAAAATCCAGCAACACGCGCCGGTTCCTTCTGGCTACCGCATCGGCGGCGTTCCTGTTGTTGGGTGTCGCGTTCACCGTCTCGTTCATTGGAAATCGCGCTCTCGAAAATGAGGTTATCGAGGCGGCGCGCAACCTCGGAACACCGGCCACGGCATCAGACACGCTGCCTTCCGTCGAATCTCTGCGGAAGCTCGAGACCTTACGGGAGGCGTATGCACGCCTCGCTCTATATGAGCGCGACGGAGCGCCGCTCCGCCTGCGATGGGGGCTCTACGCGGGCGACGACATGTATCCGCACGCACGGCGCATCTATTACGACCGCTTCAAACGATTGTTATTCGGCCATACACAGGCCGGCATGGCGCAGTGGCTGGCGCAGCGTCCGGCTTCGCCCGGTGCAAATGACGACTTCGGCTATGCCTACGACACGTTGAAGGCGTATCTTCTTACCACCTACGAACACAAGCGAACGGTGCAGTCCTTTCTATCGCCGGTGCTGATGAACCGGTGGCTTTCCGGCCGCGAACTCGATCCGGAGCGGGTGGACCTGGCGCGCAGGCAGTTTGACTTCTACGCGAGTGAACTGGCCGCGCAGAATCCGTATTCGAGCGAAGCCGATACCGGAGCCATTGACCGCTCACGCCGCTACCTGGCTCAGTTTGGAGGCACGGAGAGTATCTATCAGTTCATGTTGACGGAGTCCGCCAGGAACAATCCCAAGGTGAATTTCAACGAGCAATTCCCCGGCTCCGCCCAGGTGCTGGTGAATAATAGGGACGTTTCCGGGGCGTTCACCAGAGGCGGATGGAAGTTCATGCAGGACGCACTTTCCAAGGTGGACAAATTCTTCGGCGGAGAGAAATGGGTCTTGGGCGATTATGCCTCGGCCGATATCGACCGGGTCAAGATCGAGAAGGACCTACGAGAACGCTACACGAACGACTACATTGCGCGCTGGCGCGAATATCTGCGGAATAGCACTGTCCTCCGGTATAGCAACCTCAAAGATGCCGCCAGGAAATTGAACATACACTCCTCAAACCAGGCGCCGGTTCTGGAACTGTTGTGGCTGGCCACGCAGAACACCACGGTGGACTCGCCCCGGGTGAGCCAGGCATTCGATGCCGTACACAAAGTGGTCCCGCCTCCAGCCACGACACCTCAGTTCGTTCTGCCGCCGAACGCGAACTACGTATCGGCGCTCGCCGGACTTCAGGCAGCCATCGAACAGGCGGCGAGCCAGCCGGTCCCCAATCCCGCCGCCGTTCAACAGGCATTGAGCAACGCTACCACGGCCAAGCTCGCAAGCAAACAGATCGCAGCCACCTTCCTGGTGGACCAGGAGGGCAAGGTGCATGCGATGGTTCAAAAGCTGATGGAAGATCCCATCACGCAGGCCGAAGGGCTTCTACAGGGTTTGGGGCCCGCCGAGTTGAATGGCAAAGCAAAAGGATTCTGCGCGGTTTACGGAACGCTGATGCGAAAATATCCGTTCGACAGCGAATCCAGGCAGCAGGCCACGCTGGAGGAAGTGAACGCGATCTTTCAACCAAAACAAGGTGCGTTGTGGAAGTTTTACGAGTCGGACTTGCAGCAGTTGCTGACCTGGCAGGGTACCCAGTTCGTGCCCGCACCGCCATCTCCCGGCGGCGTTGAACTGAACCCGCAATTCGTCGCTTTCCTGAATCGCGCCGCAGCATTTTCAACGGCTCTTTATCCGGCGGGATCGCCCGCGCCGCAGTTGCACTACACGCTGGCTCCACAACCCACGGAAGGCATCCAGTCGCTGACTCTCACAATTGACGGCCAATCGCTGACCGCTGGAGCGCGGGGTGGGTCACCGGTCAAATTCACGTGGCCCGGCGCCGGGACTCCACAAGCGAGAATGACCGGAAAACTGGGTGGACCGGACGTCCAACTTCTAAACTATGCCGGAACGTGGGCCGCGTTCCAGTTGTTCGGGGAGGCGCAATGGCAGCCCTCCGGCGCGGGCTACAACCTGGAGTGGATTCCCCGTACCAGTGGGCAGCCCATGATAGTGAACAACAAACCATTGACCATCCGGTTCTTCCTCGATATGGGAGGCGCGCCGCCATTCTTCCGCAAGGGTTACTTTGCGGGCATGCAGTGCGTGGCCAGAGCTGCACGGTGATAACCTGAGCCTGTACATATGCAGCTTCCGGCCCGAATTGGAAAATACGAACTGGAAGAGTTTCTCGGCGGAAGCATGTCCAATGTCTACCGTGCGCGCGACATGGTACTTGGCCGCAGTGTGGTGCTCAAGATTCTGACTGCGGCGGGATGTGCCGACCCCGAAGCCAAGGCCCGATTTCTCCAGGAAGCGCGCCTGGCCAGCAACATCGTCCACGAAAATATCATCAGCGTGTACGACTTCGGCGAAGAGCAAGGTCAGCCCTTCATCGTCATGGAGTACCTCCGTGGCGACAATCTCCGCGACCTGATTCGCCAGGGACGAACGGGCGACTACCGTAAGAAACTGGATATAGCGCTTCAGATCGCACGCGCACTCGGCTGCATCCATTCCCACCGGATCATTCATCGCGATATCAAGCCCGAAAACGTTTATGTCGATGCCGGCGCCGGAAAAATCAAGCTGATGGATTTCGGCATTGCCAAGTCCGAAGGCGTGCAGTTGACACGGGTAGGCTTTACTCTCGGCACACCGTATTACATGGCGCCGGAGCAGGTGACGGGCGAACGGATCACCCACTTGGTTGATGTCTATGCGTTCGGTATTCTTCTGTTCGAACTCATGACCGGAGCAAAACCGGTTACCGGCGACTCCATCGACCAGATCTTCGGGCGGATTTTGCACGAACCGGTACGGGAAGAACCGCTGCGCGCCGCCGGCGTGCCGCAGCACGTAATCGAACTCATCACCCGCTGCACAGAAAAGCTGCCTGCCGCGCGGATACAAAGTTTCACTGAAATCTGCGCTCTGCTCGAAGAAATGGTGGCCGTTCCCGCGGCTGCTCCCGGCCGTTGGACGGTACAGGCACCAGCGGCGCTGGTGGGGGCAGTCCACTCCGCCCCGCAGGCCGGCACAATGCCCGGCCCTCTGGCGAAATTGCCGGCACGATTTCAGACGCAAAATTGGATCGTAGTTCTGGTTGCCATCACGGTCCTTTTGGTTATGAGCGCCTCGTATCTGATCGCGCGCGCATTGATTCGCTGAGTTCCATGGATCTTCCCTCACGCATCGGCAAATACGAGTTGCTCGAATACCTCGGCGGCGGAATGGCGCGTGTCTATAAGGCGCGCGATACCGTCATCGGACGAATTGTGGCGCTGAAGCTTCTGACCGAGAGCGGCGCGGCGGACCCGGAGGCGAAGGCGCGTTTTTTGCAGGAAGTGAAGATGGCGGGCAACGTCACACACGAGAACGTCATCAGCATCTTCGACTACGGCGAAGAACAGGGCCGCCCGTTCATTGTGATGGAATTCCTCACCGGCACGGACCTCCGGAACGCGATTCGCGACGGCCAGACCGGTTCTCTCGAGGACAGGCTCCGCATTGCGCTCCAGGTTGCTCGTGCGCTGGAATACACCCATTCGAAGAAGATTATCCATCGCGACATCAAGCCTGAAAACATTAACCTGGATCCGGGCGGCCGGGCCAAACTGATGGATTTCGGCATCGCCAAGTCCGATGATCTGAAGCTGACCAAGACCGGCTTTGCACTCGGCACACCCTACTACATGGCGCCCGAACAGGTACTGGGCAAGCCGGCCACGGGACTGGTTGACGTCTACGCTTTCGGCATTCTCTTATACGAACTGCTGACCGGTGTCAAACCCGTACAGGGCGATACCATCGAACGGCTGTTCTACATCATCCTCCACGAGCCGATAAACATGCAGCCTTTGGCGGATGCGAATATTCCCGAGCGCATCCGCAATGTCATCGCACGCTGCACGGCGAAGGACCCGTCCCAACGGATACAGAGCTTTCGCGAGATCCGCCAGGAGCTCGAAGACGTCACAGAACCGCCGAAGCCGGCGGCCGGCGGCGGGAAGCCGGTCCGCAGATCGCTTATTCTCGGCGCCCTGATTCTGGTGGCCGCTTCGTTATTCGGGATTTTCCTGGCGCTTCGCCAGCGGGCCCCGGTGGAACAGGGGCTCCCCGCGACGCTCTCCACGCCTACGGGCGAAATGGTTCTGGTTCCCGCCGGAGCGTTTCTGTTTGGCGAAGACCGCACGAGCGTCAACCTGCCCGCTTACTATATCGACAGGACGGAGGTAACGAACGCCGCCTGGGCGGAATTCTGCCGGCAAACAGGACGGCGTCCGCCGGCGAGCTTCCCAGAAGACCGGCCGGATTATCCGGTTGTGAACATCAGTTTTCACGACGCACAGGCGTTCGCCGCCTGGGCGGGGAAGCGTCTGCCCACCATGCAGGAATGGGAAAAAGCGGCGCGCGGGACGGACGGGCGCGACTTCCCATGGGGCTCTACAGCGGACCCCCAACTGGCGAATGTTTCCGACAACACGGCTTTGGCGGTTAAAGGCATTATGCCCGCGACCGCCTTTCCGCCGGGCGCCAGCCCGTTCACAGCGCTGAATATGGCGGGAAACGTCTGGGAACTGGTGGATGATGCGCGGGCGCCCAGTGCGCGAGCGATCGAGAGTTTCGCGAATCTGAGCCCCCCGCCTACGGCCGGTGAGCCCTGGCGGGTAATTCGAGGTGGAGCTTGGGATGTGCCTCTCCGGAATTGCGTCACTTACGAATGGGCGTCGGTGCCGGCCCGTCTCACACAACCGAATATCGGATTCCGTTGCGTTAAAAATCCTTGAGCGGCAAGTTAAGCATCAACTGAGGATGAAGCGTCACTCTCTAAGGCTTTTTCAATTTCACAAATCTTCACACAGACGGCTTGACATAACCCGCATAACACGTGTGTTTAGCTCTATCCAACCTCGATTTTTTCTGCCGAGCCTTCGGCGTAAGCAACTGAGGGTATCGTCCCTGCATTCTTGCACATGACGAAGTATCACTGTAGAAACCGTACTACGGCGATACCCTCTTTACCAGCCGAAACGCATTGAGACAAAAAGGCTTTATGGCATAATTCTCAAATTTTGTAAGGGCTCTAACAGATTTATCTTGACAACGAAATAAAACGACCTCATTATCTTTTTAACTAAAAAGAGGTGCAGCGACGATCAATCGCCAATTGTCGGTTTCGTGGATCGTAACTTCTTTGTGCCTACTGCTGCTTGTCCCCCCTTCAGGGCAATGGGACCCCTGCGAGATTGCGTGGTGCGACTGGTCTGGCTCATGTCCGAGCGACAACTACTGGAGCGGCAACCGCTACAATATCTATTGCATGGACCCAATCGGGTTCTATCAATGCGGTACTATTAGTTGCTGTCCTCAACCGGATGAAGTTTGCTGCACTACGGATTTCCGGTGTGCGGATACCAGCACAAGCTCAAAATGCACGATTGAGTGCTATTGTGACGGTTGGGCGGAGGACATCTTGGTCACCTTGAACGCGCCACTGACCCTCCGCGCCCGCAGGTGAGCGATGGCGGCCATCAACGCGGAACATGAAATTGTCGAGCAGCCATAACAGGGCAGCATTGTCCGGCGCCAATTAGCAGCGGCGCTGGCGGACGTCAGCCGTTTCGGTTTCAACACACACGCGCACGCCCGTGTCATCGACCCGAGCAAGCGTCAACACTTACGGTACCCGCTTCGAGCATGGGCAGCCGTTCGGAGGAAGCCAACGGACGCGGCCCGTCTGTTGCTAGCAATCACAGTGCGGAGAGGAGCGCCGCGATCATTGCCGTTCTATCCGCAATGCGATTGGTGAGGATGCTTTCGTTCAACGCATGAGCTCCTTCTCCGACGCCTCCGAGGCCATCGAGCGTGGGAATGCCGAGCGCCGCGGTGAAATTTCCGTCCGAGCCGCCGCCGGTGCTGGATTCAGCGATATCCATGCCGATAGTCTTCCCGAGGTCGCGTGCGCGGCGGAACAGTTCGAGACCGGCGCGCGAGCGCTCCATGGGCGGGCGGTTTACTCCTCCTTCGACTGTCAAGCGGCACCGTTTATCGATAGGCCGCAGCGACCGGAATTTGCGTTCGAGGCCGGCCCCGTCGTTCCGGCGAACGAATCGGAAATCGACATCAGCAGAAGCTTCATCGGCCACCACGTTGCTCCGCGACCCACCGCGGATGACTCCCGGATTCACCGTGATACCGCGATCGAGATCGGTGAAACCGGCGATGACGGCGATCTGTTGGGCAAGCTCGACAATCGCGCTCGCGCCCGCCGCGAAATCGACGCCCGCGTGAGAAGCCCGGCCGGCAACGAGGATCTTGAATCCTCCGATGCCTTTCCGCGCGGTCTTCAGCTTCCCTTCCAGTCCGGTGCCCGGTTCCAGAACCAGCACGGCGGCGCTGCGGCGGGCCTCCCGCTCCGTGAGAGGCCGCGAGCTGTCACTGCCAACCTCTTCATCGGCATTGAGCAACAGCACAACGCGCCGGGAGACAGGGATATCGAGCTCCCGCAGCGCGCGTGCCGCCTGGACAGCGAACGCAATGCCCGACTTCATGTCGAGCACGCCCGGACCCCACAGACGCCCGTCACGCTCCCGGAAAGGCATCCGGGCTAGCGTGCCCAGTGGCCACACCGTGTCAGAGTGGCCGAGTAACAAAAGCTGCTTGGTCTTGCAGCGTCCTGGAAGCCGGAATTCGAGGCGGAGGTGACGCCCGAATGTCCCACCGGGGTAAGTGCGGATCTCGGCCTCCCCCTGGACCTCGGCGGCGAGAAGATCGACAAAGCGGTTGACCGCACCCGCGTCATCGGTGGGCGATTCGCATTCCACCAGCCGCCGGATGAGCGCCACGGTTTCCTGCTGCTTCCCCTGCACGTGCGAAAGGATCTTTTTCATCGCTGTTATAATAGCGGGTCTAAATGGCCATTCTGGATAATGAAGCGATCCGGCGGATTTTGCCGCACCGCTATCCCATGTTGCTTGTCGACCGGATCATCGAGATCGACGCGGAGCGGATCGTCGGCATCAAGAACGTGACCGCGAACGAACCTTTTTTTACTGGGCACTTTCCGGAATTTCCTGTCATGCCCGGCGTGCTGATCGTAGAGGCGATGGCGCAGGTGGCGGGTGTTCTGGTACTGCGCCAGATGGAAGACCGCGACAGCAAGCTGGTATTCCTGGCATCCATCGAAGAGGCGAAGTTCCGCAGGCCCGTGCTGCCCGGCGATCAGCTCCGGATCGAGATGAAGGTTGGAAAGCGCAAGGCGACTGTGGCGAAAATGTACGGCCAGGCAACGGTGGACGGCGTGGTTGTCGCCGAAGCACAGGTAATGTGCAAACTCGCCGACAAGGAACCGGCGGCCGCGGCACAAGCAACTCCCTAGCGCGCCGATGCCGGTTCATCCAACCGCGATTGTAGACACAAAGTCCCGCATTGCGGATACAGCCGAGATAGGGCCCTTCTGCATCGTCGGGCCGGAAGTGGAGATTGGACCCGGAACCCGCCTGATGGCCCATGTCTACATCGAGGGGCCAACATGGATCGGCCAGGATAATATCTTCTATCCCTACTCGACCGTGGGCGTCGCGTCGCAGGACCTGAAGTATCGGGGCGAGCGCGCGGAAACCCGAATCGGGGACCGGAACAAAATCCGTGAATTCGTCACGATACACCGCGGCACGGAAGGCGGAGGGCTGGTGACATCTATCGGTGTGGATAACCTGCTGATGGCCTACGTGCATGTGGCGCACGATGTATCGATCGGCAACCACTGCGTTCTCGCCAATGCGGTGACATTCGGCGGACATGTCCGGGTGGATGACTGGGCGGTCATCGGAGCCTTTTCGGGTGTTCACCAGTTTTGCCGCGTGGGCCGCCACGCCATGATCGGCGGCTATAGTGTGATTACGCAGGATGTGCTGCCGTTCTCTATGACCGTGGCGCCGCGCGAGAACAAAGTGTTCGGGGCAAACCGCACAGGCCTCGAGCGGCGCGGTTTTTCCCCGGAAACGATAGCACACCTGCAAACCGCCATGCGGCTGCTGACACGCTCCGGCCTGAACACCACGCAGGCGATGGAGCGCATTTCCAGGGAGGTGCCCGCCGGTCCCGAACTGGATGAACTGCTGGCGTTCATACGCTCCTCCGAGCGCGGCATCGTGAAATGAAATACGGGCTGATTGCGGGCAACGGACGGTTCCCGCTGCTCGCGCTGGAGGCGGCGCGGCAGATGGGAGACGAAGTTGTCGCGGTGGCAATCCGGGAAGAAGCCTCGAAAGAAGTGGAAGCGCTGGCCGCGCGCTGCTATTGGATCTCGTTGGGTGAACTGAGCCGCCTCATCGAAATCCTGAAGAGTGAAGGAATCAGCGAACTCGTAATGGCGGGACAGGTGAAGCATGCCAGCATCTTTTCGTCGATTCGCCCCGACTGGCGTCTGTTCAAGCTGTTGGCCTCCCTCGGAACCCGGAACACCGATTCCCTCATCCTGGGCGTAGCGAAAGTACTGGAAGACGAGGGGATCTGTCTCACCGATTCCACGCGGGTACTGAAGCCGCTGCTGGCGGCGGAAGGCAACCTGACCAGCCGGAAGCCGGATAGCGACGAACAGGCCGATATTGAGTATGGACGCCGTGTGGCGAACGCGCTGGCCGGCTTCGACGTGGGACAAAGCGTTGCCATTTCCGGGCGGGCTTGTGTGGCGCTCGAAGCGATGGAAGGCACCGACGCGATGCTGGAACGTGCCGCCACGCTGGTGAACGGCCGCCCCCTGCGCCTGATTAAAGTATCGCGCAGGAGGAAGCATCTGCTGTTCGACGTCCCGGTGGCGGGCCCCGGGACGGTCGCCACCATGCTCCGGACCGGGACAACAGCCCTCGCGGTGGACGCCAACCGCACGCTGCTGCTGGATAAAGAGGAAATGCTCAGCCGCGCCGAAGAGGCCGGTCTCGCGGTGATTGGCATTCTTCCGGACGAGCCGTAAGGACGCGGGCTGCCATACGTGGCAGGAATCGCATGATATCGTTTGAGGCGAGGAGGAACCAAGTGAGTAAGATCCGCATGGCCGTCGTGGGCGCCGGGGAGTTTGGCAGGAATCATATCAGGGTCATCGCCGAGAACCCCCGTGCCGAACTGACCGCCATTATGGATACCGATGCCGCGCGCGCCGGCGAATTGGCGAAGCAGTTCCACTGCACTGGCACTGAGGACTTGGCGGAAATTGCGGCTCTGGCCGATGCTGCGGTGGTAGCGGTTCCCACCACCGCGCACAGCGAGACAGGCATCCGGCTGATGGAGATGGGCTTGCATGTGCTAGTGGAGAAACCCATCGCGGACAATCTTGCCAGCGCCCGAGAACTGGTCCACGTTGCGGAACGAACCGGCAGAATCCTACAAGTCGGGCATCTGGAGCGGTTTAACCCCGCCGTGACAGCACTGACGAAAGCCGTCACCCTTCCCTTGTTTTTTGAAGTACATCGCATGAGCGTGTTCACACCGAGAAGCCTGGACATCGACGTGGTGTTGGACCTGATGATTCACGATCTTGACATCGTGCTGTCTCTGGTTGGGGAGATGCCGGAGGAGATCCGGGCGGCCGGGCTATCTATTCTGTCGGGGAAAGTGGATATCGCGAATGTTCGTCTCGCCTTTCCGGGCGGATGCGTGGCGAATCTGACGGCCAGCCGCGTGTCGACGGAGCGGGTCCGGAAATTGCGCCTTTTCCAGCCGGAACAATACATTTCCGCCGATTATACACGGCAGGAAGCCGTGGCCTTTTCGGTTTCTAAAAACCGGCAGATCTCTTTTAATAAGTTGCCGGTTACCGCGGGAGAGCCGCTTCAATTCGAAATCGAATCGTTCCTGGAAAGCATCCAAAAAGGGGTGAGACCCATGGTTTCCGGCGAAGAAGCGCTGCTAGCGCTGGAAGTAGCCGTGGCGATTCTTGATAAAATTGAGGAGCATTCGAAAGCGGTTGCGAAGGCCTTGGCGCACTGATCCGGCAACCTCCGCTCACCACGTTACGTCTGAGTCTTTCCATGGCTACTCGGCTTCAGTCTATTCCGGCTGACCGCGAGGAGTTGAAACTTCTTCCGGAAGTGGACCGCTCCAACGCCTGGAAAAGCGGGATTCGGGCGGCGGGTGCTTCGATTACGGCACACCTTGTCCTGGTCGCCGCCCTACTTTCACTTCCGCCGCAAACCCGGCGCGCTGTCTCCGAGCCCGATGAGACTCTGGTGTCCCGCCAATATACCCCGTTGGTAGCGCCACCGTTTGAATTGACGCAGCGTGAGCCGAACCGTGGAAAAATCAGCAAAGAAGTGGACTTAGAAGCACTGACGCCGCGTCCGCGAATACAGGTTCCGGCATTGCCACCGGGCCGCCGGACCGCGCAGCGCCAGTTCTCCTTACCGGGCGAGACAAAAGAGACACAGCGCCCCACAGTGGTTCCAGCACCGCCCAAGATCCAAGCCGAGGAATCCAGAGTGGCACAAGTGGCGCCTCCAGGCGGGAGCCGATTACTGCCCGCGCCGCCGCCTCAACCTCCGCCGGAAGAAAAGCCTAAATTGGCATTTGAGAAGCCTGGAGCGGGGGGTCCGGGACCGAGCGCTCCGAATGTTCCCCTAGCGGTTCCAGGGCGTTCCGTGGATGAAGCGGTCCGAAGCGTGGCGCGCAGCGGAGGGGTGGGTGCCGGACTCATCGTCGGTGACGTCGAGGGAGCAGGTGGCATCGGCGAGGCCTTGAGCATAAATCCCACCCGCGGCCGGAGCGGCAGCAACATTGAACTGCTGAGCGACCCTATGGGCGTTGATTTCCGGCCTTACCTGATCAAAGTGCTCTCCGCTGTGCGGCGCAACTGGTTCGCCGTCATTCCCGAGAGCGCCAAATTCGGGCGCAGAGGCAAGGTGATCATCCAGTTCGCCATCAGCCGGGAAGGTGACGTCCCAAAACTGGTGATCGCCGTGCCTTCGGGGGCCGACGCGCTGGACCGCGCGGCGGTGGCCGGTATCAGCGCGTCCAATCCTTTTCCCCCGCTCCCCGCCGAATACCGCGGCGATCAGGTTCGCCTGCAACTGTCTTTCTTCTACAACATGAGCAGGAACTGACGGATGTCACGGTTTCACGCCGCGCTGGCAGCGTATCTCACTATCTTTCTACTCGCTTCCTTCACGCTGAAGGGGCCGTTCCGCATCGCGATCTGGATTTTTCTGGTTGGACTGGCGTTTAAGACATGGCTGGCTACGAAGCGCGATTGAGATACTAAGGCATTTTCCCATTCTCTTTCAGGTAATCCAGACCAAAATCTCTGTTTACGAATCACCGGACAAGCCGATAGCCTAGATGGAGGGGTCACATTCTGTTTCAGATTGAAACGGAATGCTGGCCGGTGCGTCGCAGCCGGCGGGAACGTACCGGTTTGGTACAGCAGTCAGGACGGGATCATTGCCCCGGAACGACCGGTCCTAATCCGGCAGAGAACCTGTTTTCATAGACATGCGCTCTATTCAGGTCAATACCTTTACATCCATCAAGACTGGCAGACAGCTTGCTTTTTCTTCGGTGCCAGGCAAGAAAGCCTGGAGCAAAGAAGGCCTCCTGAAGGAGGCGGGTCCCAGAAAGCGAGAAGAAAACATGGCTGCTACCGGTGTGTCTACAGTTGTCTCCAATTCGAACGATAAGCGGGATGAGATCATCCTCGAGCACCTGCCTCTGGTTAGAGCGATTGCGATCCGGGTGCATGAGAATCTACCTGTACACGTGGATGTGGACGACCTGGTGCATGCAGGAATACTCGGTCTTTTCGATGCGGTGAACAAATACGATCCCGAAAAGAACGTGCAGTTTTCAAGCTACGCGAAGCACCGGATCAAGGGTGCGATCCTCGACAGCCTGCGGCAACTTGACTGGGCCTCCAGAGACCTACGAAAGCGGCACAGGCAGGTGGAAGCCGCTACGCGCGAACTGGCTGCCACGCTTCAGCGCAATCCGACGGAATCCGAGGTGGCCGAGCGCCTAGGTATCGAAACGGGCCGCTGGCGCCAGATGATGCTGGATCTCCGCAACGTCGGGCTTGTGTCCGCCTCTTCGCGCGGTACAGACCACGAAGATCTGCCAGCCCCGGAGTTTCCTGCCAAGCCGGACAGCCAACCCGACACCATTTGCGCTCGCGAGGAGTTGCGCGGGCTTCTGAACCTCGCCTTGCGCGAACTTCCGGAGCGTTATCAAAAAGTCGTGGTCCTCTATTATTCGAATGAACTGACGATGAAAGAGATCGGCGGCATGCTGGGCATCAACGAAAGCCGTGTCTCGCAAATTCACAAATCTGCTTTGGAGCGAATGGCGGCATCCCTCGAATCGGCCGGTATTCATTCCAGCCACGCCTTCTAAACAGGCCTACCGGAGGGAAATCGTATAGGGGCTGATCATCCAGTAGCCCGCATCCAGCAGCAGACGCGGATGGAGTTTTTCGATCCAGTCCGGGATCGCATAGCGCGTCAACGCCGATTCGGGACTTGAAAGAAGTTTCTCGATAATCGTACGCCGCTGAGGATAGCTGACCAGCCTGATGGTCTCGCCGCGGGGTATTCCGGCGCGCTTCTTGACAAGTTGAATAGCTTTATCCAACCCGCCCGTTTCGTCGATGAGTCCATTTTCGCGCGCCTGCGATCCCAACCAGACTCTTCCCTCCGCAAGGGGTTCGATCTCCTCGACGTTCCGGTGCCTCCCCTCTGCGACCCGCGCAAGGAAACTACGGTACATCGATTCCAGGCCCTCCCGCAGCTTGAGCCGGCCCTCGCTGGTAAGGGGCCGGTAATCTGAATCGATATCGGCAAACCGGCCGCGCTTCAGAATCTCCTTGTCCACGCCAAGCTTGCCGTAAAGGCCTTGCAGAACTGGTTTCCCAAAAATGACTCCGATAGAACCGGTCAGCGTGTTTGGATAGGCGACCACCGGATCGCCGGACATAGCGATGTAGTACCCACCGGAAGCCGCCACGTCGGACATGGACACGACGAGCGGTTTCTTTTTGCTGAGCAGTTTCACTTCGCGCAGGATCTCATCGGATGCGATTCCATCTCCACCGGGGGAGTCGACTCGCAGAATTACGGCACGAACGGATTCCTCAGCTCCGACCTTGCGCAGAAGCCGGATGAAGCTCTCCGAGCGAATCCCCTCGGACCCCTCGCCGCGCAGGATCATGCCGTCCGCTACCAGAAGCGCCACAACGCGCCCGCCGCCATTGGAGGAAGTGGCCTTGATGTAGTCGCGGTGAGAGATTCGCCGGATCTCGGATTCACCCAAGTGATTTTTCAACTCATCGAGAACCTCATCTTCATAGGCCAGAGCATCCACCAAGCCCTTTGACAACGCCTGTCCGGCGAGAAACGGGCCTTCGTCGATGACGGTCCGGATCTCCTCGGGAGATTTACTCCTGCCTTCGGCAATGGTCTGAACAAGCCCTCCATACACGCCATCAAGCACGGAATTGAGCACCTCACGCGTTTCGGGTGTCATCGACGTGCGGGTGAAGGCGTCGCCCGCATCTTTGTATCGTCCGGCATGCTCCACCTCGAGCGTCACGCCGAGCTTATCGAGGGTGTTTTTGAAAAACGTCGCCTCCACGCGGATACCCTTCAGGTCGAGGATATCTTCGCGGGACAGGTAAATCCGCTTGGCGGCGGTCGCCAGGTAATACTCCTTCGCTCCGGGGAGTTGGAGGCATGCAATGACAGGCTTGCCGGTCTTGCCGAATTTCAGCAGCCCTTCGCGAATCTCCTGGAGCTTGCCCCAACCTGCCTGGAGATTTCGCGGCGCCAGAACGAGAGCCTTAATGCGTGAATCCGCTGCCGCCTTTTCGAACATTTGCCATAAGTCGGCCGTGGTGGCAGGCGTGTGCGACTCCAGGAACGGAACCGGGATTTCAAGTGGAGGCTTCTCAGGAACTTCACCGTCCAGCTTCAAAAACAGCGTGGATTGCGAAGCGACCGATGGGCGCCGCTCGCTGAATCGCAGCAAGGCAAAGAAACCGATCACCACCACCAGGATGCACAGCAGGATACCGCTCAATAAACCGATCAGAAACTTTTTCATGCCATCACAGACGCCTTATAGAAGGACAAGCCTGTCAGACTCCGGAAAGGATGGAGTCGACCCGGCGGCTGACCTCGCGAAGGTAGGCCTCATCTCCGCCGTTTAGTTCCACGGTGGCCGGTCCGGAAAAATCGATCTCTGCGAACGCCTTGTGAATCTCACCCCACTGAATCTCTCCCTCTTTCAAGGGAACGAATTCGGCAACCCGGTTAGTGAAGCGGAAATCCTTCAGGTGCACTTTCATGATCCTCTTGCCGAGCGTACGGATCCAATCCTGCGGATAGCCGTACAATACAACGTTGCCGACATCGAAGTAGGCCCTCACCCACGGGCTGTTGAACTCGTCCACATATTTCGCGAATTCGAGCGGGCTGAGCAGGAATTTATTCCAGACTTCCTCCACCGCGATTACAACCTTCAAATCTTCCGCCATCGGGAGGAGTTGGCGGATCTGCCGCTGAGAGCGTGTCCAGGCCTCCTGATAGGATGTTTGCGGATTGACGACAGCAGGCACCAGCAGCACGGCGTCCGCTCCCCAGAAATGCGCATTCTTCAGGCTGGTCTCCATCCCTTCCATGCTGGTTTTCACGACCGCCGGGTCGGACGAAGACAGCGGAAATTTCCAATGCGCCATATTCATGACCGAGTGAATCCGCAAGCCCGCTTTTTCGGCGGCAGTTTTGATGTCGTCAGCTTGTTTCTGATCGGGCGTGGTGACGCATTCCAGAACGTCGAAGCCTACGTCTCTTGCGACCTTCATTCTGTCGGCGAGGCTCAGTTCTTTCGGGAGCATGCTGATGAGGACGCCCTTCTGAACAGGAAGCTTCGCGGGTCTGGCGGGGGCGGCGGCAAGTGCGGCGGCCGAGGCAGTCATGAATTCACGTCTGTTCATTCGATTCCTTTATGCGAGCCGGAGTTGAAGTTCCTTTGCGACTTTCTGAATGTACCTCTTCCCTTCATCATATTCCTCGGGCGTCTTCAGATGCTCCAGCATAAGCGGCGCGTCGATTTCGAGCCGGGACAATTCGGAGAGGTACGTCCGGTAGTCGATCTCACCCCGGCCGGGGATCACCTCAAGGAAGTGTATGTTCATTTCCGGAATCCATTGAAGGTCCTTGGCGTGGCAGGAGACGATCCAGGGGCCAAGTTTGCGGAAACATTCGGAAATGAAGCTGCTGTTGTTGTAGAACCGGGTTGGCGAGTTCACGCCGTTGCAAACGTCGATGTGAACGCCAAACGCGGTGCGGTCGACGGCTTTTACCAGCTTTACATAAGAATCCGCACCGTCCGGAAGGCACCACCCCATCATCTCGATGGCGAATTTCGTGCGTTTCGGGTTGATTTCATCGAGAATCCGGCGGCAGTTTTCCACGGTCGCATCAAAAAACTCGGCGGAGAGATTCTTGGGATGGGGTCCGTACCACACCTTCGGGTTGTAGGAGCCGGCGATATCCACGCAACACCGCGCACCGACTGCTTCGGCAAGAGCGAGACGCTCGGCAACGAAGCGGAGATTTTCGCGCCGTTTGACAGGATCCGGATCGAGCATATTGACCCACGCGCCGACTTCCGCGATGACTACGTCCTCCGCCGCAAACGCCTTTTCGATTGCGCGCGTTCCCGCCGTATCTCCAGCCTTGGCATTTGGACAGTATGCGGCGCTGTAGCCGAGCTTTCGATGCTCGCGGGCCAACTCCACCGGATCATCGCTCTTAAGAAAAACGGGTCCGCCAAGCCGGATGGCTCGCCGTTGAGAAGATTGAGGAAGCAAGCAAGGGGTTAGCGCCGGCAGAGCCAGTATTGCACGCCGCGAAGTATGAGCAACCACGAGAAGATTGTACAGGGATTGCCCGGCCACAGCTACGGGCACGGCCATCCAACTGCACCGGGTTTCCGGCGGTTAGTTGAGGCTCGGAATTTTGATGATCTTCTTCTGAATAGCGTACTGAACCAATTGCGCCTTGTTGTGAATGTCCAGTTTGCGCATCAGGTTGAACTTATGGGCTTCGACCGTCTTGACGCTCAGGTTCAGGTCACAGGCGATCTCCTTGACGGATTTGCCCTCGGCCAGTACCTTCAGCACTTCCCTCTCACGCGGGGTCAGCGTGGCGAATCGCGGAGTCCGGTTTGTGGACTTTATGCGTGTCCGGAAGTCGTCCACCAATTGCGCCAGCATGCGTGGGCTCAGATAACTGCCACCGCGGCAAACGTCCCGAACGGCGCCAATCAAGTGAGCCGAAGGGCTGTCCTTCAAGACATAGCCGCTGGCGCCAACTTCCATCCCTTCCACCAGATAATCCTCGTCATCGTACATCGTAAGGAAGACAATTTTGGTGTCCGGGCGATTTTTTTTGATCTGACGCGTCGCTTCGAAGCTGCTCAGACCGGGCATCCCGATATCCATCAGAACGACGTCCGGCCGCGATTCAGAAGCTTTCGTCACCGCGTCGCCTCCATTGGCCACCTCGGCGACGACCTCCATGTCGGGCTCCGAGCCGACCAGCGTTCTGATTCCCTGGCGAAACAACGCATGGTCGTCCGCTAACATGATTCGTATTTTGGCCATAAGTATCGCCCTGCTCCTGTATCAGTCCTTCATAATTCCCGATGTCCGGCATGCCGGCACCAGCCGTTCCGCGGTTACCATCCTGCCCGCGAGATCTCCGGGCAACAGAATGTCGATGGTCGTTCCCTTTCGTCTGGAACGCCGGCCCTTGGAAGAACGGCTCTGAATTTCGAATGCACCCCCGAGTAGCGCGACCCGCTCACGCATTCCCGCTATGCCGAACGAATCGCCCGCGGTCGAGGCTGCTCCAGGATCGAAGCCGACTCCGTTGTCTTCGACTTTCAGTCCCAGCCTTCCATCGGCAAAGCAGACGAGAATGTTTACACTGGTTGCCCCCGAGTGCTTGAGGATGTTGTTACAACACTCCTGGAGAATCCTGTAGGCGATCAGTTGGACTTGCATCGGAAGGGCGGGCAGATCTCCTATTCGTAATCGCACCTGGATCGGCTTTACCCGCTCAAGGTAATGTCCGAGTTGCCGGATGGCAGCGGCCAATCCAAGTTGCTGGAGAACCGACGGACTCAGAGCTGCGATCAGCCTGCGCATTTCCACAATGGTCTTCTCCGTCAGTTTGCGGATTTCCGCGGCCTTTCGCTCGAGCACGGGGTCTCCGGGGCCAAGAAGCCGCTGCAGCATTTCGAGCTGAAGACGAATACAAAGCAACGATTGTCCGGTCTCGTCGTGGAGTTCGCGGCTGATCCGTTGCCGCTCCACCTCTTCCACATGAAGCATGTGTTCCGCCAGGCTGCGTATCTGTGCTTCACTCGCTGCCAACCCGTCCATCAACCGGGCTTTCTCGGCCGCCAGCATCGCCCGCTCGGCAGCCGCCCGCAGCATTTCCTGCTCGCGTGGGAGCCAATCGTACACGCGCCGGAAGCCGAACTGCATTACGCCGGCGATCTCCCCCGCCCGCAGAAGCGGAACAGACCAACACGTGGAAATGTCCTTTTTCCATGCGCTATTGAGCAAGAGGTGCGGCGCTTTCGCGCCGGCGAAGCAGCGCGGCTTTTGAAGACGGCGGAGCAATGCCGGGGAAAGGGGCACCCAGGGGGCTGGTTTGCCGCCGGTAGCCGCTCCGGGCACAAGCTGCGTGCGGTCCGGCGACAGCAGGTACAACACAGAGCGGTCGGCCCGCGCAAAGCCCGCCAGGATCTCCACGCACCGGTTCAGCAGTTCCTCGACGGTATGCGATTCCAGCTCGGCGCGCGATAGGCGGTAAAACGACTGCGCCTCTTCCTCACGGACCTCGTAATACGCGGAGTTCAGTGTTAACAGGGTGCAAAACTGGAGTTGCTCACGAACCCACAGCAGGTTCGCATATTCCTTTTCGTGTCTGCGCCGCAACACGGGGCGAAGGAGGGCGTCGTAGATGGCGAGAGCCTTGGACACGGCGCTTGGCGGCAAGCCGAGCTTGGCCAGACGCCGGCCGTTATAGCTCACCACCTCAAAGAAAGCCGCCTGAGAGCGCCCGCGGGACAGGACATTCGCCGCCGCGCCGGGAGTGATCGCCGCCAGCGCGCTACGCTGCTTTACGCTATATCCGCACACCCGCAGCCGGCTCATAAAGGCACGATTCAGAGCGGCCGAATGAGGCGAAACGACGGCCGCAAAACGAACCAGATGGCGCCTCAGTTGTCCGCCGAGGACGTCCGCCGCCGCTGCCAGTTGGCTTACTTGCCTCCCCATCTTCACCGATATCTTCATCGGCCAAATTAGGGGAACCCTTTAGAGAAAATCCGGTGCTCGCCGGGCCGGCAGCCTCGGGCATTCGCATTAGACCAGGGCCGGGGGCAATTCTGAATGCCGATACCAGCCTGAGCTCGACCTCGAATCCGGCGGTGCAGGGGGTGGTGATCGCGGTCTACCCGACTCACTGATGGAGCTGTAGCAATACCGGCGCTCCCGCGAACGCGCAGTACCGTTTGTGCGAAGAGCGGAACTGAAGCGGTGGAAGCGGAGAGCTCGCGGTCGCGTTGCGATAGTCGGCAGCGGCGGTTAGAATTGCCTGAAAGGTGGGGGTAATGAAGAAAGTCATGCTGGGCGGGGCTGACCTCCACTACGTCGAGGCGGGCGAGGGGCGTCCCGTCATATTTGTCCACGGCGGACTGGAAGATCTGCGCGCATGGGAGTCCCACGTTGAGCATTTCTCGCGATTCGGTCGAGCCATTGCATACAGTCGCCGCTACAACTACCCGAACGCCGTGCCTCCCTTTCGACAGGATCATTTCGCGAAGAGTGAGGCGGATAATCTCGTCCAGTTGATTACGGCACTGGACCTTGGACCGATCAACGTTATCGGCTCATCATACGGCGCATACATTGCGCTGTTTCCAGTTCTTCGGCGCCCGGACCTGGTCCGCGGCAGTTCTCTGCGAGGCTCCGATTATTGGCTGGCTGCCATCCATCCAGGGAGGGCAGGCCCTCTTCGACGACTTCCACCGCAACTGGTGGACGGCTGCCGCGAAGGCTTTTGAGATCGGCGGCGAGGAACGAGCTCTCCAAATTACGATCGACTGGTGGGAAGCACAAGAAGCGGTATTCAATGGGGAACCCTTGAGTTGGAGCCGGTCGCCTGGCGACTTCCGGCAGTTGCTGAAGGACAACGTCAATGATCTTCGAGCGATGGTCATGTCCAGCGATGCCTTTCCAGGTCCCTCCCGGGAGGAGGTGAACCGAACAGACTGCCCGATTCTACTACTCAGCGGCGAGCGCACGATCCCAGTCCATCGCTTGATTGACGCTGAATTGGAGCGCACTTTCAAGCGATGTCATCGGATAATGATCCAGGATGCGGGGCACGGGATGTGGGCCGAACAACCGGATGCGTGCCGCCGTCAGGCTATGGAGTTTTTCCGGGGCGTTTCAGAGGGCGGCCATGCGAGCGGGGCAATCGGCCGGTGAGTAGGGCGTCCTCCTGCCTGGGATATCTGGAGGGCTACTTCACGGATTGAAGGCACGGTGCTCACAATATGAGCACACCCCGAACGCATACGTCCGCATCTCTGCGAACCGGAAGTCGCGTTTCGTGCCGCTGCAAGGAAGGACGGAGTGCATCCGGCACACATCCTGCAGGCCTGGCTTGATGTTTCGGGTCATCCGTTCCCTGGCAGGGTACGAGACATCGGACCTAAGCCGTGACCGCGATCTATTTGTTCACGCATTGACTATTCCCGGTGCAGCTCTGCGGTTGGATGACAAAGTCAGAAACAGGTTCTTTGAGGATTGGACACAGGTTCAGGGGACTCCGCCGAATCAGCGGTTGAGAGTTGGCGGTTGGAAGAGTGGCTTCCCTGCTGCGACAATTGATTAGGACGAATGATAGTCGCTGACGGGATCTACTATGCGATCGGACTTACCGCGGGCGGGCTGATTGTTTCCTGGATCGGCCGGTCTCTATATGGGTTGCCGTTTTACATTCTCGCGGCGTTTTGCCTTTATTTCTTCCGCGACCCGGACCGGCAAATTCCCGAAGGTGACGTAGCTGTATCTCCCGCCGACGGTAAAGTAGTGGCCGTGCTGGCGCAGGGAGCAGGCGCATACCGGGTTAGTATCTTTCTGAATGTCTTCGATGTTCATATCAACCGCTCACCCATCGCGGGCGCCATCACCCAAGTGAAATACCAGCGGGGCCGGTTCGCTGTGGCGAGCAGAGAGATTGCATCGTCTGAAAACGAAATGAATACGGTGACCGTCGAGGGCGGCGGTACTACCGTGGTGTTCAAGCAGATCGCCGGATTGATCGCGCGGCGGATTGTTTTCAATAAGAAAACCGGCGATAAAGTGGCGAAGGGAGAGCGTGTCGGCATGATCAAGTTCGGGTCCCGCACCGACGTGATCTTCGGTCCCGAATGGGAGATCGCAGTCCGTGAAGGGGATCGTGTGCAGGGGGGATCCAGCATCATCGCACGCCGCAAAGATTCCGCGCGGTGAGGTTCCCAATGCAGGACCGGTTGCAAGCTTCGGAACCGCTCGGGCGCCGGCCCAGAAGGGCCGCCTACGCGCTTCCGACGTTGTTCACCGCCGGCAATATCTTCCTGGGGTTTCTGTCCATACTGAGATCGTTTGAAGGCTCTCTGCTCCCTTGGGGCGAAAACCGGCACTTCGAGGTGGCGGCGCTCGCCATCGGTGTAGCCTTCGCGCTCGATGGCCTCGATGGCCGTATCGCGCGGATGACCAACACGGTCAGTGACTTCGGCCGCGAAATGGACTCTCTCGCCGATGTGATCACTTTCGGGATCGCGCCGGCCGTACTGGCGTTCACCTGGGGGTTCCAGTATATCGACCTGCCGCAGGACGGGTTCATTCGCGACAACCTTTTCAACCTCGCCTACTTCTTTTCGTTTCTCTTTCTGCTTTGCGGGTCGGTGCGGCTTGCGCGCTTCAATGTACAGACGAATCCCGTACCTCGAAACCCGGGCAGGGCGGACAGGAAATACTTCGTGGGTTTGCCCATCCCTTCCGCCGCTGCCATGGTTGGTGCGGTGGTGTACGCCTCCAGCGGTATTCCGATTACGTCGTGGGCTCTCGGTATCGCGTGGATGTGCCTGCTGGCGCTACTCTCGTTTCTCATGGTCAGCACATGGCGGTACCGCAGCTTCAAAGATCTCAACCTGATGCGCCCTCGATCACCGCTCAGTATCGTATTGCTGGGAGCGACGATTTACATGATCTGGAACTTCTCGAAACCGGTGCTGGTCACCATGGCGGCCCTTTATGTTGCCAGCGGCGTTGCCGTCTGGGGTGGCGGCGTCCTGCGGCGCTTGCGGAAAGGCCACATGCCGGCGCACGGAATGGAGTCCGCCGATGTCTAAAACCGTCGCTATTGTCGGCAGCGAATCGCTTCTCGGTAGGGAATTGCGCGAGGTGCTTTCGGACAAGTGGGCCAACCAGGCGGTCACCCTGATCGGAGCCGAAGAAACGGGCGGCATCCTCACACAGGATGCGGAGGAGGCGGCGCTCATAGCGCCCCTGGAGCGCGAACACCTGATGGATGCCGGACTGGCATTCATGGCTGGACCGGGCGTGGCCACCTGGAAAGTTCTGGATCTGCTTTCGGGTAGTGGATGCACGCCCGTGCTGGTGGACTTGAGCTTTGCGCTCGAGGACCGTCCGGAGGCGCGGTTGCGCGCGCCCATGATCGAGCCCGGTGGGTACGATGTAGCCGCGACGGCTATCCACGTGATTGCGCACCCGGCCGCCATCACCATCGCTCTGTTTCTCGATCGCCTGCACGCCATCGAGCCCATCGCGCGGTCTGTCATTCAGATCTTTGAGCCCGCCAGCGAGCGCGGACGCCGCGGTCTCGATGAACTTCATCAGCAGACCGTCAACCTCTTCTCGTTCAAGCCGATGCCTAAGGAGGTATTCGACGCACAGCTTGGGTTCAACATGCTGCCGCGCTACGGAACAGAAGCTGCCGACAAGCTCCAGGATGTGGAAGTCCGTATCGACCGGCACTTGGCGACACTCCTCGGCATCGCCTCACATGCACCTTTGCCGTCGCTCCGATTGGTGCAGGCGCCCGTGTTCCACGGCTATAGCATCTCGGCGTGGGTAGAGTTTGCTGCGCCCCCCGCCATTGCACGTTTGCGCGATGCTCTTGCATCCCCACGCGTAGAGGTTCGCGACGATGGCCTCGAGCCGCCTTCGAACGTTGGCGCAGCCGGCCAAAGTGGAATCACCTTGGGCGCCATAGAGATGGACCGGAACAATCCACGCGCCTGCTGGTTCTGGATAGTAGCCGACAACCTGCGGATCTCCGCCGAAAACGCCGTCATGGTTGCAACGGACCTGCTGGCGCGCGGCGGAGGTTCCCGGTGAAGACTGCGGCTGCTCTGGCGGCCGCCCTGCTTGCTTCGGCCGGCTGCGGCTACCGTGTCGCGGGCCGGCCGGAGGTCGTGCCGCCTACCACTCACGTGATCGCGATTCCGGCGTTTCAGAACCTGACTTCCAGGCCTAAACTGGCGGACCGCATCGCTTCGGCGCTCACTCGTGAGTTCATCGCACGAACGAAATATCACGTGTCTTCGGACCCGGATACCGCGGACGTGATCATGGACGGCGCCGTCACGAACTATGCGTCGTATCCCGAAGTGTTCGATCCTATAACGGGCCGCGCCAGCGGAGTCCAGATTATCGTCACACTCCACATATCGCTGCGGGAACGCACCACGGGCAAGATCCTGTTCGCAAGGCCGGGTCTGGTCGTCCGCGAGCGTTACGAAATCAGTGTGTCGGAACTCTCGTATTTTGAAGAAAGCGATACCGCTGGCGAGCGCCTGAGCCGCGATGTCGCACGCGGAATTGTGAGCGCCATTCTGACAAGCTTCTAGCCTATGACTCCCCAGCAGTTCATTTCTCATGTTCAGCGCTCTCATCCCGCTCCCGCCTACCTATTCGTCGGCCCGGAGCGTTACCAGCGGACGGCTTGCCGGCAGGCGCTGCTGGCCGCCATGCTCGAGCCCGGCGAAGAGAATGGCTTTGTCCGCCACGATCTCGATGAGGTATCTCTGGCCGAGGTCCTCGACGACGCCCGGTCCCTATCTCTGTTTGCTACCCGC
Organism: uncultured Acidobacteriota bacterium; assembly: GCA_900696665.1. GTDB lineage: Bacteria > Acidobacteriota > Terriglobia > Bryobacterales > Bryobacteraceae > CAADGY01. Next base: position 1,336 of record CAADGY010000308.1, on the reverse strand, counting down.
CGCGTGATCTGGGTGGCGAGCGCCGAAGCCGCTCTCCCGCGCACCCGTACGCCGGCGGAGGACGACGGCTCCGAACGCTCACTGTCAAAAACCGACCCCAAGGCGCTTCTCGAAGCCTACATGCAGTCGTCCCCGGACGATACTGTTCTCGTCTTTGATGCCGCGCGGTCCGGATCCGGAAGCGAGGAAAAGGCGATACTTGACCGCGTCCGCAAATTCTACGCCGCGATCCCAAATCATGTTGAATTCCATCATTTCTCCCTGGATTCGGCACGGCAGACCGCCGAATCTCTGGCGCGGCAGGCTGATCTTAAGATCGCCTCTGCTGAACTTGCGCTGTTGGCGGAAACATTGAACGCCGATGTAGCGAGGATTGCCGTCGAGATCGAGAAACTCCGCCTTCATACGGGCGGCATGAGGCCGGTAAGCCGCGAAGATATTTTTCTAATGGTTCCGGATGCCCGGGCGGCCAACATCTTTGCGCTGGTAGCATCACTCGGCCGGGGAGACCGCAAGCAATCGTTGGCCCTGCTCGATTTCCTGGTCCGCGAAGGGGAATATCTTCCATTGGTGTTGACCTTCCTCGCAACCCAGTTCCGCCTGGCGCTGGTGGCCAAAGAAGCGCATCTCAATTCGGCATCGCAGATTCAGGGGTACTTCTCCCGGCAGGGGGTGCAGATGTGGCGGTCGCGTGCCGAACAGGTGGCACAGACTGCTGCTGCTTTTTCGAAAGTGAGACTCGAGACGCTTATCCGCCGCATCTATGAGACGGATAGGGCGTTAAGAGATGCCAATCCGGACGACCGAATCGTGATGGAAAAGTTCGTTCTGGAGCTTGCCGGCTGAGCTACTGAGCGCTGGCGGCCAATACAGCTTTCAATCGCCCGGTCAGCCGCGCCTTATAACGCGCCGCCGTGTTCTTTTTGATGATGCCCCATTTCGCGGCGCGGTCAACAATCGAATACGTGGCGGGCAGCGCAGCTTGCGCTCCCTCTCCGTTCTTATCGTTCAGGAGGCGCCGCATTGCGCGAACCTGGTGGCGCAAACGGGTCTTACGAGCCCGATTAATCTTCGTTCTCCGGCGCTCCATGCGCATTCGCTTCAGGGCAGATATATGGTTGGCCATTCAGGAAATACCAAACGCTTGACGTTCTCTGTTCAAGATACCGCGGACCGGCGTGTCAGGTCAAACCGGCTCACTCCGGCGGGTGCGCGACCTAAATGTTGAGGTTTGGCGGGAGTGGGCGACTGCACGGCTATTCTGGCGTATATACTACGTACAGAAGGAGGCCTATGGCTCAGTCCCTTACCGAACTCGAACAACAGCGGTCCCTGC
>CAADGY010000307.1 GCA_900696665.1 uncultured Acidobacteriota bacterium | reverse complement strand
ATTTGCGTTTCGCGCCTCGATTTCGCCGTGATGGGCCACTACCGCGCGCTCCGCAATGGAAAGCCCCAGCCCCACACCGCCGCTCGTGCGATTCCGGTCCTGCTCTACGCGATAGAACGGGTGAAAAATCTGGCCCAATTGATCCTCGGGCACACCGGGACCATAGTCGCGAATCCGAACGGCAATTTGCCCGGGGTCTTCCACCAGATCCACACGCACGGTTGTGCCGGCGGGAGAGTGGCTGATCGCGTTCCGCAGAATGTTCTCCGCCGCGCGGTGCAGCAGTTCGCCGTCGCCGGTCCACATTAAGCTTTCGGGCGTGTTCAGTTGTATCTCGCAACCCTGCGCATGGGCTTCTATCCGGCAATCGTCCACCAGAGAATGGAGCAGTCCCGCCAGATCGACCGGTGACAAGTTCCTGGCAAAGGGATCTCCTTCGGCCCGCGTCACGTGGATCAACTCGCCAACCAGCGTAGAAAGCCGATCCACCTCTTTGTCCACGCGTGCCAGAGCCGCTTCGGAATTGGGATTCGACCGGGACAACTCCAGCGCAAAACGCAGCCGCGCAAGTGGTGAGCGCAGTTCGTGCGAAACATCCTGCAACAATCGCCGCTCAGCGGTCAGCAATGTTTCGATGCGGTCCGCCATACGATCGAATGCGCGCGCCAACTCCCCCAATTCGTCCTTGCGGCGGGAGCGCACACGCGAGGAAAGATCGCCCTGTCCGAATCGCACGACAACATCGTGAAGCTGCCGCACCGGTCTCACCAGCGTGAGCGCCAGCACATAGGTCAACAGGACGATCACAACCACGATCCATCCGTACAGGGCGAGGTCGGTGAGTGGCTCCGGACGCGGTTCGAACTCCACCACGAAATTGTATTGCCCGTCCGGTGAAGTCCTTCTGACAATAGGATGATCCGACCGCTTGAACGGCAGCCGGCGCCTGTCGGGGATCTCCTTCAGCAAGGCCGAGTAGTCTTCCCCGGTCACCAGGTTCCGCCCGCTCTTGTCAAGCAGGAAATGTCGTCCGGGGAAGAATTGGCGTATGCGGAGCAGTTCCTCTTTAAGAGCCGACGGTCCACCGGTCTCATAGGCGCGTATAGCTTGAGTGAACTGATATCCTATGGTGCTTCGAAAAATCATCCCACGCGGAACACGGCGCTGGCTCAGCCAGTACGACGTGGCCATGTAGCCCAGGAAGCTCAACAACAGCATTCCCGCAAACCAGAAGAGAATCTTTCGAAACATTGGCGCCCTTCAGTGGTCTACCGTGGTCCTTTCAATAACGAACTGATAGCCGGAGCCGCGAACGGTACGAATCAGGCTAGCGCGGCTCCCGAATTTTTTGCGCAGGTGACTGATGTGAACGTCAATCGATCTGTCGAAGGGTGTTGCCTCCCGCTGGTAAAGGCGTTGCATCAGTTCGTCACGGGAGACCGGCCGCCCTGCCGAACGCATCAAGGCCTCGAGGATGTCGTATTCTACTGTCGTCATCTCGACGTCTTCTCCGAGGTGCGACACACGCCTTGCATTTGGATCGAGGCGCACGCCGCTAATGTCCAGCACGATGGCTCTCGCGGGTTCATCAGGCCGCATTCTCCGCAGGACCGCATGAATGCGCGCCAGCAATTCCAGAGGTTCAAATGGTTTTGGCAGGTAATCGTCAGCGCCCGCTTCGAGTCCCAGGATACGGCTTTGAGATTCCGTGCGCGCGGTCAACATGATCACCGGCATGCGGCTTTGTTCCCGCAACCGGCGCAGCACCTCGAAGCCATCATAACCCGGCATCATTACATCGAGCAGCACAAGGTCGTAGGCGCCGCTCAGGGCTTCGTGCAACCCCGATGGGCCATCGTACGCCGCTTTCAATGCGTAGCCGTGTCCGGTAAAGAAGTCTTCCATCAACGAAGCCAGTTCGACGTCATCGTCTATCAGGAGAATGCGACTTGGTTCCACCATTTTCATTGTCCACCCGCTCTCCTGAAAACGCAGGAGTCACGGACCGGCGGAACGGATTCTCAACGAGATTCGTATAATGCCATATGATTATCACCACAACACCGGGTATTGACGGCAGGCGCATTCGCGAGTACCGGGGAATCGTCACGGGAGAGGCAATTCTGGGGGCGAATATCTTCCGCGATCTTTTCGCCGGGCTTCGCGACATCGTCGGCGGCCGTTCGGCGGCTTATGAGAAAGAGTTGCGGAATGCGCGTGAAATCGCCGTGGCTGAGATGTCCGCCACCGCGTTGGAGCTAGGGGCAAACGCGATTGTGGGCGTCGACATCGACTACGAGGTGCTCGGCCAGAACAACGGCATGATGATGGTGAGTGTCAGTGGAACTGCCGTCATCGTGGAATAGATTCTATACAGACCGCACCTGTTGTCCGTGCGGACAGATCCTGTTCCGTCGCTTTGCCGGTGCTAACTCAGTCTAATCTTCTGTATCGTGCCCTGGATCCTGATCTTCAGTTTCCTGGCGTCCGGGGTCATTGGGATAGTGTCCAAGCCTCCCAGCGCCTCATCGCACATCAGTTTCAGGCGGTTCGGCAGATCCAGCTTATTGGCTTTGTACAATTCGGACTGATTGTAGAGTGCCTCTGCCATGCCGAGCACGAATACTTCCCTGGGCACTTCAGCATTGCCGCCCTGAAATAATTCCGCGGCTTTGGCGTGATCCTGTCCGGCGCCCGAGACACGGCTGGCAGCATTTGCTACCCCGCGCCGGATCATAGCCTTCTCGAGCAGTTCATATTCCGCAGCAGGCAAGACGATCCCCTTGGCGATCTTGCTTAACTGTACAGGTTCGGTAACGGCATCGGCGGGGTAATCGAAGTCCAGCAGAAGATTCGCAGGCTTGTCTCCTTCCAGAAATGCGTGAAACGTCTCGGCGCACTGGAAGGCAGCCTGGTTAGCTGAAGCCCGGGCGGCAGTAACCTGCCTGCGGAAAATGGGAGCGTTCGTTCGCGCGTACCTGGCCCCCTGCTCCAAAGTGTCGGCGACTTCCATTAGTCCCCCGGCAATCCCGGAGGAAATCACCATCAGCCACACTTGCGCGCGTTGCTTATACTCGTTCTCGCTCGCCGTAATGCGAGCCAGATTCTCGCCGGTTCGCACATAGTTACCCGAACGGTGAGCTTCTTTTGCAGCCACCCAATAGAATCCGGGCGTTCCCGGCTTCAGTGGTGCGGGGCCGGGAGTGCAAGAGATCAGGAGCGCCGCCACTGAAGCAATGACAACCGGCAAGATAACAGTTCTTCTTTGCATGACATCGCCTCCAGCCTTGACATCATCCGCCGTGCTTCGCCGGACGCATCCCAGCGAAGCGCTCGCCGGAATTGCTGACAATCACTTCCAGGCACGCACGGGCGCAGTTCTTATGCTGCGGCCAGAGCGTGCAGGCATGGATACACAGATCTATCGATGGTCCTGTGAACTGCCGCGGTTTGTCTGCCTGTACGAGAGCTGATCGAAGACACTCGGGACAAGTAATCACCCAAACGCAAGCAGACGAATACCGGGGCTTGCGGTGAACCTTGAAGAATGCCAGCTTTAATATCGAGCGTCCGAGAGCAGTGGCCGCCGAAAGGATACGGCTCATGGCCGCCTCCCGGAAGCGCAGGATATCTGGCACGGAGTACGAATGGCGAGATCGTCCATCGCGGAGATATTCTCCTTTCCGGGCCTGACAGGCTCCACCTATAGATTACACTCCGAAAGCACAGAACTGAAGTGGAGTATAAGGTCTGGTTACCAGACATTTTGAAGCCTGGTGCAATTGGAAGTAGCAGCACCTTCGCTTCCCACGACGCACTGCGCGAAGCGCTATTGCAGTACGAAATAGTGGCGCAGCTTCTCCGGAACCTGCAGGTGCTAGGCTCAACTCATTGGCGCCTCAAAAAAGCCAGAAGGCTGCAACAGCGTTTCTCCATATCTGGTTGTCGGGAGTGCACAGCGCGTCATCGGCTTCCTGAAGAAGACATTCGATGCCACCGAACTTCGCAGGTATGACCTGCCGGATGGCTCTATCATGCATGTCGAAGTTCGCATCGGCGATTCGGTAATTATGATGGGCGACGGGGGAGAGAAATGGCCGCCATTCCCTTCGTCGCTGCATGTCTACGCCGACGATGTGGATGCCACGTACGCTCGGGTGTCGCAGGCCGGCGGCACAGCGGTGCAGGAACCGCAGCGCAAAGGAGGCGATCCGGGCCGGCGCGGCGGTGCAAAAGATCCCTGCGGCAACACTTGGTGGATTGCGGCACAAATGGACTGACGGCGCCGGGGCCGCGCGACACCCTCAACCGTGGTTCAGGATCTCACGGACTTTTTCTGTCAGAGTCCCTGGAGTGAAGGGCTTTTGTAGGAAGGGCAGACTGCCTTCCAGCGGATCGGAGGCGAGAGCGGCATGGCTGCTGTAACCTGACATGAAGAGCACCTTCATTGCCGGCCGCAGGGACGCCAGGCGTTTTGCAAGTTCGAGTCCTGTCATTCCGGGCATAACCAGGTCCGCGATCATCAGGGAGATCTCATCCGTACTTTGCTCACACGCGAGCAGGGCTTCGCAGCCGTTGGCAGCTTCAATCACTTTAAAGCCGGAGCGCCGCAGAATGTCCCGGGTCAATTTCCGGAGAGAAGACTCATCTTCCACCAAAAGTATAGTGGCGGCGGTGCTTGACGGGCTTACCTTGGAACCGGCGGAAGGCGTGGTGGAGACAGAATCGAAAATGCGCGGGATATAGATGCGGAAGGTGGTTCCACGTCCCGGCTCACTATAAACGAATATGTGCCCACTGCTCTGCTTGACGATGCCATACACCGTGGCAAGTCCCAACCCGGTTCCCGCCCCGGGCCCCTTCGTCGTGAAGAACGGCTCGAAAATGCGGGACATTGTGGCCTGATCCATACCTACGCCGGTATCGCTGACCGCCAGCATTACATAAGCGCCTGGAGTTACGGCCGGATGTGCCTGTACAAACTCGGGTCCGATTTCAACCGCGGCCGTCTGGAACGTCAGGACACCGCCGTCAGGCATGGCATCCCGGGAATTGAGCGCCAGGTTTATGAGAACCTGCACGAGTTGCCCGGCATCGACAACCGCTCGCAGCGGCTCAGCCGCGAGCACCAGGCAGAGCTCAATGTTTTCGCCGATAAAGTGCCGCGCCATACGTTCGGATTCAAGAACAACGGCGTTGACATCGACGTTTAACGGGTGGAGGACCTGCTTGCGGCTGAAGGCGAGCAACTGCCGGGTAAGCACGGCAGCGCGATCGGCAGCCAGCGCAATTTCCCTCACCTGGGCCGCCACCGGATCCGTTTCCGCCAGCGATTGCAGCAGCAGGCTGGAATAACCGGAGATCACCGTCAAAAGGTTATTGAAGTCGTGAGCGATGCCTCCAGCCAATTGCCCTACGGCTTCTATCTTTTGTGTGCGGGCCGATTGCTGATCCCGCAAACGGCGCTCCGTAATGTCATCGATAATGGCCATGTAGCCCGTGATTTCGCCGGACGGATCATAGAGCGGCGCGACCGACAGACTGACGGAAATCATAGTGCCGTCTTTCCGGCGGCAGATGGTCTCGATATTGCGAAGGATATCCCCACGCAATACAGAAACACGATACCCGTCGAACTCGTCCGCGGCTCCATCCGGGATTATCGGCGGCGGCAGCCCAATCACCTCGGCCGCGGTCCAACCGAACATCTGCTTCGCGGCGGCGCTCCAACTGAGTATCCTGCCGTCCCGACCGGTGGAGATAATCGCAAGTGGGGACGCATCAATTAAACCGCTCGATAGATCACCGGCATGGTGGGCCGCCAAACGGAGTTCGATCTCATCCATCACCGTTGCCGCAAGATCTTCCAGGAGTCCCCTCTCCCTGTCTGAGAAATCCTCGTGCGGAAGCGTGTCCATGACGTTCAGCGTTCCGAGGCGAAAGCCGTCTGGCGTAGTGAGTGGAGCGCCGGCATAGAAGCGCAGGTAAGGTGGGCCGATCACCAGCGGATTCGAACGGAAGCGCGGGTCCCGGGCGGTGTCCAATACCGCCAGTACTTCACTGGAAAGAAGGGCATAAGAGCAAAGCGCGGTATCGCGGGGAGCCTCACGCACTTCCAGTCCGTGAACGGCCTTGAACCATTGGCGGGTCCTGTCGACGAACGTCACCGAGGAAAAGGGCACGTCAAAGAGGTGAGCCGCAAGCGCGGTTATGCGATTGAGCGCAACCTCCGGCGGCGTGTCGAGAATGTGATACCGCTCTACGGCGGCTAATCTTCGTTCTTCCTCCGAAGGGACGGGCGGATGCATAGGCTGTCCACCAGCGAACTTAGCATCATTATTATAGGGCCACTGACTGTACCAAAATGGAACCTATTTCGTGGCAGCGACGCGGTTGGCTATTTCTTCTCCAATGGCAAGCGAAGCGGTAGCGGCGGGGCTGGGTGCGTTGAGAACATGCAGAGCGCCCGAATTTTCCACAAACCGGAAGTCCTGAACCAGGCTTCCGTCGGGTTCGATCGCCTGGGCGCGTACACCGGCGCCCCCGGTTTCGAGATCGTCCAAGCCAATCTCCGGGACCAGTTCCTGTAGAGAACGGCAGAAGCGCTCTTTGCTGAAGGAGCGGCGCAGCTCCTGCCAGGACACTCCCGAATACCGCGAAAGAAAGGACCAGAATCCACGATAGGTAAACGTATCGGCCAGGTCGCGGATGGAAATGTCCGTCTTTCGATATCCTTCGCGCGCAAAGGCAAGCACGGCATTCGGGCCGGCTTCAATGCCACCGTGAATGAGCCGCGTAAAGTGAACGCCGAGAAACGGAAAGCGTGGGTCCGGAACTGGATAAATGAGATTGCGCACCAGGTATTGGCGCTCCGGTTTGATCTTGTAATACTCGCCGCGAAACGGCACGATACGGAGTTCACGGCGGCCGGAAACCATTGCGCTGACGCGGTCGGAATGCAATCCGGCGCAGTTGACAACAAAGCTTGCCTCGAAGCTGCCCGAGGGTGTCTCGAGGAGCCAGTTGGACCCAAGCCGCCGGACTCGCTCGACGCGTGCGCCTGTAATCACACGAACACCCGCCATATTCAGCTTGTGCACCATCGCGTCGCAGACTGCGGCATAGTCGGCAATGCCCTCCTGCGGCACGTGGATCCCCGCCACACCGGCCACGTGGGGCTCTATCTCGCGTAGTTCATCGCGGCCAATCCTGCGCAAGCCCTGCAAACCGTTGGCGGTACCCCGTTCAAAAAGATCATTTAGCGCGGGAATCTGCGCATCGCTGGCCGCTACCACGAGCTTGCCGCAGATCTCGTGCGGAATGGCATTCTCCTGGCAAAACTCGACCATCCGGCGGATGCCGGTCACCGCCATGCGAGCCTTGATGGAGCCGGGCTTGTAATACAGCCCGCAATGCAGGACACCGCTATTGTGGCCGGTCTGATGCTGTCCTACACGGACCTCTTTCTCAAGCACCGTGATTCGCGCACGGGGCAGCCTTGAACTGATGTGGAGTGCGGAAGCAAGTCCGACAATGCCGCCGCCAATGACGATGATGCCCATTCCTACCCATCATCGCCAAATCACTCCGTCAGCGGCGCGTGCGTCTCAACGCTGCCAGCGCCGCGAGCCCGCCAGCCAGAAGAACCAGGGTGCCGGGTTCGGGAACCACCAGATCGAGCGCGAGGAGGTAGTGCACGCGGCTAGCCGGATGAACTTCGTCCCAGTAGAAATAGCTCCAGGGGTCGGAGCAGATCCCGGTACTCGTCAGGCAGGGATCCGTCACATTTGAGAAGCCATACGCCGCCGGATCGCCGATCATCGCCCGCTGCTTTCCCGCAATGTCGATGAAGCGCGCATTGGGAAGGAGCGCGATTTGCGCGGCGAGGGCGGCATTGAACTGGTCCGTGAGAAGCGAAGCCGCCATCGAGAGGGCGGCGCCTTGCGAGCGAACCAATGGCGTCAGGCCCAAGTCTGGCAGCCCGAACACCCAGATGTTGCTCGCACCGGCGGCTTGCAATCCCTGCGCGATGTAAACCAGATTGCCGACGGCACGCGTCGCAATCGCACTGGGATTGCCGGCGTCTTCGGGCGCGGGGGCCACGAAATCGTTTGACCCTCCCCACACGATAAAGAGGGTTCCCGGCGAAATAGCCTGTAAATCAGTGGTATCGAAAACCGCCCGCATTCCCGGAAGAGCTACGGCGGTGGACACGTTGCCGCCATCGACATTGTTTCCAATCCCTGTGGTTGCCCCGCCCCAGGCGTAATTTTTCAGTCTGGCGGCGTTGAAGCCGGCGAAGATCTCAACCATGACAGCCCCATTCGAAAACCGGCCCTGGTGGTACGGCCATGGCGGATAGCCGGTCGCTCCGAAGGTGTTGTTGCCGTTGTCCGACAGGCTGTCTCCGAATACGGTGACGGTCGTAAACGGAGCCGCGGCCAAGGTAAAGGACAGCACCAGCAGGCCCCCCAGCAGGCCAAGCATTCGTCTCTTCATGTGTATCCCCTCCGGTCTGAAGCAGCAGATTCGATCATACTTCGGTTCCGGCTTCAGCGATTCGAAGCAGATGCCAGACCGAGCAGCTTACCGAGCCTGGCGGCGAAACCTTCCGCCATCCATTGGAATCCGAGGTCGTTGGGGTGTATCCCATCGACCAGTCCGTCCAGCCGGTCCGGCCCGAGCAGGTCGGTACCCTCCATCAGCTGCAGGTTCGTGTCGCCTTGCGCGATGCGCCGGCTAACCACCTGCCGGATGTGCCGCCGCATGCCTTCGTTCCGGCTATCCCGCGTCAGGGCCTCGCGCGCATTTGAGATAGGGGTGACAGCGAGGATGGGCACTTGGGGGTGTTTCTCGCGCAAAGCGCCGATAAAAGGTTCGTACACTGCCGCCAGCGACTTGACGGTGCCGTTATTCTGCGCGAAATCCAGAACAAAGCAGGAAGCATCAATCTCCGCCACCATCCGGGCGACCTCGGGTTCTCCCTTTCCGTTTCCGGAAAAGCCTAGATTCACGAAATCGAGATTCAACATTCTGCCGAGGATGGCCTGGTAGCTCAACCCGGAGCGGCTCGCACAGCCGCCTTGCGTGATAGAGGTTCCGTAGAACACAACAGGCTTGGGAAGCGCAAACGGACGGGGAACGGAGAAGCCGGCTTTTCCGTCCACACCGATTCCAAGCACTTTCACCGGCATGTAGAGCGGAAGATAGAGCGTAACCTCCCGCTCCACGCGCGGCCGGTCTTCGAAATCGAAGTATGTGTGCTCGAGCGGTACACCCGTCTTCGCTTCGGGAGTAGCGATGGCGGTGCCGCGATAGACACCGTCGAGGTAGAGGTCGACGCCGGTTTGCCCGAACGCGTGCATGTTGCGCATGCCAGGTGCGCGAGGGTATTCCAAACGGATGAGGAGCTTGTTCGAATCTGTCCGAAAGCGGATGCGGCCCCCGCTGGGCGATTCGCCAAGGCTCCAGACGGCTTTGGGGAGATTGTCTTTCAGCCGTAAGGGGAGCCTGAAAAGCTCACCTCTGTTTTCAGAGAGCCACGGCAGTCCATCGATTTCGACGCGGGTGTCCGGCACGGCCATCCAGGTAACACCGCTCGTTTGCCCAAAGGCAGTAGCAAGGAGGAAGAAGAGTCCGAGGTATCTGTGCATTTGCCCCATCAGTATATTCCAGTCAAAGCATCTGTGTTTTGCGAGATAATTCGGAGCGAGGTCAACGATTGATGAAGAAATCTGTACTTCTATTTACTCTGCTTGGCGCGGCTTTATGGATCGCCGGCGCAAACCGGATGTCAGGCCAGGCCGTTCCCGCTTTTCACGATTTATTCAACGGCAAGGATCTGACCGGGTGGGTGAACGTGAACACAGACAAGGATACGTGGTCGGTGAAGGATGGCATTCTGGTTTGCTCGGGGCGCCCGATCGGCGTAATGCGAAGCGAGAAGCAGTATGAGAACTTCATCCTTCATATCGAGTGGAGGCACATGGAACCGGGCGGAAACTCCGGCGTGTTTGTGTGGAGTAACGCAGTTCCAGGCGAAAGGAACCGCCTGCCAAACGGTGTTGAGGTTCAGATGCTGGATCCGGAATGGGTGAATCTTCACAAAATCAAAGGTGAGACTCCACCGCTGGCCTATGTTCACGGCGAACTGTTCGGCGTTGGCGGCGTGGAGACGGTGCCGGATAATCCGCGAGGTCCGCGGAGCAAGTCCATCGAAAACCGCGTCCAAGGGAACAAGGCATGGAACACCTATGACGTGGTGGCAGTGGATGGCGTAATCAAGCTTGCCGTGAACGGAAAATTCGTGAACGGTATCGCCCGCTCGACCCAAAAGAAGGGCTATCTGTGCCTGGAATCGGAAGGCGCGGAGATCCATTTCCGTAATATCAAACTGCTGGAGTTGCCGCCAGGCGTGACCACTCCCGAGCAGGCGGCTCCTGAGCTGGATTGATATCCGGTTTCTACCAGGTGCGCTCGACCCCCACCAGCCGCGGACCCTGTGGCGTGTGGCGGAAATAGGCGGTAAGGGCGGCTTGCTGGTTCGGCACTCGGATTACGGCTCCGAAATAAGGCGTGGCTGCCGGATCCCGAAGTTCCGCCGGCCAAGCCGGGCCGCTGCCGGGAACGGCCGTATTCTGCTGTGAGCGATTGTCGAGCGAAAACCACTGGATGCCGTATTCGCGTGGCTTCGAGAAGCCGTATTGAACGGCGAGGTCGTCAAAAACCAAACGCCCTTCGCGAATCGCAAGATTCTCCAGTGGAACTACTTTCGCGAGGTAGGTCCTGCCAATCCGTTCGCGCCTGACAAGCAGACAATCAACGATCCACTTTTCCGCGTCCGGGTCGGAATATTCGCCTGTCTTTACGATGGCTCGAATATCGTCGGGAGTAAACGACATGACTACCTTCGCCGCCCAATACGTATCGTCCGGCAAACGGTTTTCGAAGGCAGGATTGCGGTATTCGGTTTTGAATCGCTCGGGATCGAAGATGGAACATTCAAAGCGGCCCACGGAAGGCAGGTCCGGATAGTGGACTCGCGCCCAATCCGGAACCCAAAGGCCAAGTGATAGCACTTCAAGCAGGGACGGCTTGAAGTCGAACAAGTGCTCGTGCCCGCTACGGGCGCTATTCGACGACGTGCTGGCGCTGCCGAGGATGGATCCAAAATCGATCAGATGGTGCCGCAGGAACCGCCTTCCATCCGCTTCGACCAGCATATCCAGCGTATTAATGGCCCGCGAATCGTCATGGCCCAGCCACGCGGCGAAAACGAAGAGCCCGCGCAATTCGCGGCGGTGTTCGTGCGGGATGATATCGTTAGGATCGTCGCGGCGGGTGCCGTGGTAACGGAACTCGCCCACCACGTCGCCCTCCAAAAACAGGCTTGCCACTGCCCGGTAGCGGCCGTTCTCATCCCGGGGAACACGCCTCAGGATCTCGTCGACATCACGTTCGTGCATTTCGCGGCGCTTGCCGAACGAATCACGATAAGCAGTATTCGGCGCCAGGCGCAGGCGCGAGCGGAGGAAGTGGACGACATAGTTCTGCGGAACGTAATAGCCCAAAGCATAAAAAAACTTCGAGCCGATGACATCGGCCGCAGTGGCCATCTCGGGGTTTTCGACAGGATCGAACTTAATAAAGAATCGTGCGCCCGTAGCGTCTTTGATCAGGAAGCCCGGCGTGATGCCCTGGCTCTTGGCCGAGATGATCGTCCACTCCCCCGATTCCGAAGGTCCCGTTCCTGTATTAGGCCCCCGTGCGAGTTCCTCGAGCGACATGCGTTTCTTCGCATGGCGGTTGATGTACCATTCGCTATCGGGAACTTCCCCGAGTGTGTTCGCACTCAAGGCGCGAATGGGTTCACCGGGCCGGTGCCTGTTACCGGGGCGCCCAAACGTGTTCAGGAAAAAATCGTAGTAGTCATTAAGCTTGCGCTTTTTAACCTTCTCAACATTCCGGGGCTTCGGAACTATCCAGAGAGGATCGTCCGGATAGAACTTTTCACTTTGTAGAGTAGTTGCCGCGAGCAAAGTCAGCGCGGCTGCTGCCGCCATTCTCGCAGTGCCATTGCCGGTCGATGCCAACAATCTCCGTCTTACCGTCCTGGAATCTCAAGTATACGAGAACGGCTTGCCGCGGGTCATCCGCCTGGATACGCGCAACAGCAAAATCGGAGGACCTGGCTTGTCCGGACTGCCGCGGCAAGTCGAAGGCCGTTGCGCTCGGGATGGGGATCTCAGTGGCATCGGAATTGTTGAACCGCGACCAATGGACGCGGTAGCGGCGTGGGGGTACAAAACCGTAATCGACACCCAAATCCCGAAACTTCAACAGCCCGTTTTCGATACGGAACTCATCTAACGGCAGCACCTTGGCGAAATACGCTTTCCCGATTTTGTCGCGGCGCTCAATGAGACACCTGGTGAGCCAATCGACAGCGCGCGGATCGCTATACTGCCCGCTCTTGACAATCGCGTGGATCTCTTCGTCCGTGAATTGCATCACCTGTCTGGCAGCCCAGAACTCGTCATCGGGAAGCCTGTTGAGAAAGGCCGGATTCGGATAATTCGGTTTCCATTCGAGAGCATCGAACACCTCATGCTCGAAGTTCCCCACACCCGGGATCTTAGGGTAATTCGCCCGCATCCATGCCGGCACATATAAGCCGAGGGAGAAAATCTGGGACGCGGCGGAATCCCATTCAAACAGATAACGGTGACCGGCCCGCGGGCTCTTGGCTTCGAAACTATCGCTGCCGAAGGCGGCTCCGAAATCGATGAGATAGTGGCGAATGTAACGAACACCGCTTTCCTCCACAACAGAGTCCAGCGTATTGAGCGACTTCACGTCGTTGTGGCCGAGCCACGCCGAAAAGACGTACAATCCGCGCAGATCCCGCCGGTTTTCGTGGGCGACGATATCGTTGGGGTCATCCTTACGAACGCCGTTGAAACGGAACGGGCCGATGATCTCACCCTCAATGAAGTGGCTCGCGACCGCGCGGTAAGTGCCGTTCGGGTACTGAGCGGCATGCATCAGCAGTTCGTCGATGTCCCGGTGTTTCATTGGCCGCTCGTATCCACGCGAGTCTTGGACTACCGTTCCCTTCTTGATGTTGAGGTCCTCTTTGCGGAAGGTTACGACATAGTTCTCCGGCGTGTAGTAACCGAGGGCATAGAAAAACTTGGAGCCGATGACATCCGCGCCGGTAGCCATTTCCAGGTTTGACTCCGGGTCGAGTTTTACAAGGTACTTCCGTCCCTCCGCATCCTCCATGGCAAACCCGGAGGAAACGCCTTCGAGTTTCGCACCGGTTACTTTCCAGGGCTTTTTTTCGGAGGGGTCGTGACTAATACCCGGCCCTTTCACCAATTCCTCGATGCTCATTCGCTTGCGTCCATGCCGGTTGGTGTACCAGGCATTGTCCGGAACCTCCCCGAGCGTGTTGACGGCGCCGGCGCGAACCATGGCGGTTTCGGGCCGCTGACCGGGCGTGGCAAACGTATTCAAGAAAAAGTCGTAGTAATCGTTGAACTTCCTGTGCTGCACCTCCCCGACAGGAAGTGGGCTTGGCATTTGCCAGAGCGGATCATCGGGGTAGAAGGTCTGCGCAAAGGAATCCATCGCGCAGATCAAAGCGAACAGTACGGCCGCAGTCAGAAGACGTTGTCGAACTTCAACCAAAGCTGAAACCCTTCGTGACTGAATCCGGTGTCGATGCGCATAAAAACGTTGTTCCGTGTATTGAACCGGAAACCAAATCCCGCCGAAGCCTCTAAGTTGTGAAAATTCAGTTGGGATTTTCGCTGGAAGACTTTTCCGGCGTCAAAGAACAGAGCCATATCGAGGCCGCTAAAGGCCTCCCATCGATACTCGCCATTCAATACGAGGCTGTTGTCGCCATAGAAGCGGAAGGGCCGGAATCCCCGCACCGTATCAGATCCGCCAACAACCGGCTGCAGATAGAAAGGAACACGTTGATTTGGATTCTGGTATGTCAACTCTGTCATCGCGCGCAACGCGATCACACGCCGCTCGTTAAAAAACGGGAAATACTGCTGCACCTCGAGATGAACGTCGCGATAGGAGAAGTTCCCGGCGTCGTGATCTTTGTTGTAGCGGAACTGCGCGACGTAGTTCCCGCCTCTGCGCGGTCCTCCGGGGTTATCTCTGTAATCAAATTGTGCAAACACAGCCCCTCTCAGGAAATCCGTCTGGCGGTCAATGCCCGGCGTCGTATCCGGGGTGTAGATTCGCTCCGCTGAAACGAACCGGCGATCGGTTCCCGGCCCCACATTCACCTGGAGGTATTCTCCGCCGGCGCCCAGGCTCAAATGGCGGAACAGCTTTACCCCCGGCGTCACACGGTATGACGTGTCTTCCAGCCGATAGTTGCTACGCCCGTGCTTATCCGAATCCGGCCCCTGGCCGTAATAGTTAATTCCGGGGTAGTTCCGGTGGACCGCGTAAAAATTGACAAACACATGGTCGCCGGCCAGATGAGGCAACCGGAAATCGATGTCGTAAAGCTGGTAAGCCTTGAGGGAAGTACGCGCAGAAGCGCGGATATAAAGATTACCGTCACGAAGATCGCGCCGCAGATACTCCGGGCCAAACGCAAAACCCGATCCGGTTGTCAAACCTCCCAGCTTTACGCGGAAGCCGGCGATGCCAGCCGTTAGCCGCTCCACAATTTCCTTATCTTTAATAAAATTGAGTGCGCGCTCCGCCGGGGACAGAACGTCCGGTTGCAACTCCTGAGCTTTCCTGGTCCGGGCCGCTTCAATTTCGGCTGCTCGCGTGTCTACCTCCGCGCCGGCGCTTACCGGAATCAGCAATACCGCAAAGATCATCAGCTTGAACATTTATACGGGCTCCGGCTGGCACAACGTAAAAATTTATGACGTTTATGGAATGGTGGCGTGCGGGGTCTCCCGGATGACACCAGTCAGTACAACGTACCGCCCCTTTTGCGCTATAGCCTGATCGAAGTATTTCACGATCAGATCACGGCGGGCAAGCAGCGCATCGACAGCCTTGCTTGAAATCCAGGGTTCGAGCGAGGCCGTTAGTACTGGCCGCTCCAGCTTGCGCAATGCGTTAAGCAACCTCTCGCTGATGCGTTCGAGCACCCCGGGATCACGCAAAACAGGATCTTCCCGAAAAGCACGGGTATGATCGATAGCCCAAATTGTCCAGTCCTTCGCAATCAGCAGGTTTCCCTGATTTCTATCGGTGTTATGGATCAGTTGGTCGAAGACCCTGATATCGTCCATCTGGTGTGTCCAACGGTTCGGGTCCGGTGGTTCCTGCCGCTTCTGTTTTCGATCCAGTTCCGTCAGAATCACATCGTCCACCCACCAAGTGAAGGACCCCGGCTTCCCGTCAACGGTACGCTCGACAGAGACCGGAACGTTTTCCATGCCTAGTATGCGAGCGAGGCGGTAACCGGCGATGTTGAACTTATAGCTATCTCGAAAATTCTTCTCGATGCCGGACTTCCCACGAAAGATCGGCTTATAAACATCGATCGTCTGTACGTGCACGTCGTGGGTGATGCGCCCGTCGGAGAGCACGGCTTTTTCCGTACCTGTTGTTCCCGTTGTAAGTCTTACGATCTTTTGAATCTTAGCAGTTTTCAGAAACTCTTCCTTTTCCCGGTCCCTCAGTCCGGTTTCTCCGGATGCCCGCGCCAGCAGGATAACCGCGGCGAGAACTGCAGTGGTGATAATTGTAGTCTTCAGCCCCATATCGAGATCTTAGGCAATCTAGCGTCCAACCAGAACCGCTTCCGGAGGTCTCTGAGATCTCTAATGTTACACGCGTAAAACGCAAGCCTTCTGACGAATGATTTACAACATCACAACAGTTCCCCACCAGACCCGAATTTAGAATCGAAAATGCGATGCTACAAGCTACTGAGGAAAAGGCTTCCGGCCGCAGGGCTCTTCTGGTTTCCGCCATCTACGGCGTGTGGGGTTTGGTAGCCGCCGCGCTAGGCGCTCCGGCGGCCGTATACCTGCTGTTTCCGCCACGCACCAAAAAAGTCGAGGAGTGGATCGAGGCCGGCCGCGCCGACAGCTTACGGTTGAGAGTTCCCGAGGAGTTGGTGTTCAGGCGAAACCGCGTCGACGGGTGGAAAGTGACCAGCGACAAAACCAGCGCATGGGTGGTAAAGATGGCGCCGGGCCACGTCGTAGCTTTCGCTCCCCAATGCACGCACCTTGGTTGTGCCTATCACTGGGACGAGCAGAAGCAGCAGTTCCTGTGTCCCTGCCACACGTCGACGTTCTCTTTGGATGGAAGCGTAACCAGCGGTCCCGCGCCTCGTGCGTTGGACCGGTTCGAATCCCGTATCGCGGACGGCAAAATTCTGATCGGCGCCGTCCGGCGGTCCGGGCATGCCTGAAATGAAGCGCCGCATCGGAGACTGGCTGGAACACCGGACGGGCATTGAGACCGCCGTACGGAATTTCCTCTACGAGGAAATTCCGGCGTCGAGCGGCTGGCACCAGGTGTTCGGAAGCATCGCCCTGTTTCTTTTCCTGGTGCAGGCATTCACCGGCATCCTGCTTGCATTCAACTACGCCCCGACACCGGGCGAAGCCTATAACAGCCTGAAATACATTGTCACGGAACTGACCGGCGGCGTCATGGTTCGCGGCCTGCATCACTGGGGCGCCAGCATGATGATCGTGGTGGTCGTGCTGCACATGGCGCAGGTTTTTCTGTATGGCGCTTACAAGAAACCGCGCGAAGCAACCTGGGGCGTGGGCGTCGTCCTGCTTCTGCTGACGCTGGCCTACGGGCTGACAGGCTACCTGCTTCCCTGGGATAACCGCGCGTATTGGGGTACGGTGGTAGCCACCGAAATCGCGGCGAAAGCCCCGTTGGTGGGCCCTTACCTCCAAAGATTGACGGCGAGCGAAAACGGCATTGGCGTGGTCACCTTCGCCCGCTTCTATGCTTTGCATGTCCTGTTGCTGCCGCCGGCCACCATGATCCTCATCGCCATCCATGTTTATCTGGTGAGGAAGCACGGCGTCGCTCCGGCGCCGGATGAAAAGGCGCCGCGGAAACGGTTTTTCCCGGAGCAGGTCTTCCGCGATACGATGGCGATTTTTTGCGCTTTCGTCATTCTGTTCGCGCTCGCCGTAGCAGTCAGAGTTCCGCTGGGCCGCCTGGCGGATCCCACAGATAGTTCATTTGTCCCGCGCCCGGACTGGTATTTTCTGTTTCTGTTTCAGATCCTCAAATTCTTCGATGGTCCGCTTGAAGTATTCGGCAGCGTGGTGTTACCCGCAGTGGCCGTGCTTCTGCTGTTCCTGGTTCCGTTTCTGGACCGTACTCCCGCGGTACGGGTGACGCGGCGCACATTCGCCATGTCGGTAGTCGGCGTGGGGGCGCTGGGGTGGGCCGGGTTGACCGTCGCGGCTATTGCGACGACTCCGAAACAGGTGGAGGTCGCCGAAGCCGGCGGACCGCAGGACTGGCAGCAACTCTCCCCGGAGGAGTTGGCTGGTATCGGGTATTTCCGGCGGGAGAACTGCGCCAGTTGCCATTCGCTCGCGGGCGGCGGCTCCAGCATCGGCCCGAACCTGACCGCCACGTCCATCCGTAAATCGGCGGCGTGGATGATTGAGCACTTCAAGAACCCCGCTCACTTGGTTCCCGGCACCTCCATGCCGCCCATTCAACTCAACGATTCGCAGTTGAACGCGCTGGCGGCCTTCCTGCTAAAACTGAACCCGTCGAATGCGGCCGCACTCCAATCCGCACCCGAGGTTGTGGTGGATGGGGCGATGATTTATCAGAGCCGCCGTTGCGGCGCGTGTCACCAGATCAACGGCGTGGGAATGAAGCTGGGTCCACCGCTCGACGGGTTGGGCAAGCGGCGCACACGGGAATGGGTTATCGAACATTTTCTGGACCCGCAGAAGCTCTCTCCCGGCACCATCATGCCCCCGTATAGGTTCAATAACCGGGAAATGGACCATATCACTTCGTATCTGATGATGCTGAAGTGAGAGCACACACGTGTTTAGAAATGCATGCCGCCCCCGCAGATCAATACTTCCCCGGTGACGTAATCCGACAGGGTAGAACAGAAGAACAGTACAGCGCCGGCGGCTTCTTCAGGCGTTCCCAGCCGGCCGAGTGGACACTGGGACCGGGCTGCTTCGAGGACTTCGGGCCTGACGCCGACGGGTATATTCCGTCCCTGTACTTCGATACTTGGCGCCTGGCTAGTGCGCGGCTGGATGAGCCGTGTCTCGATCAGACCGAAGCCGACGGCGTTCACGTTGACGTTGTAGCGGCCCCACTCCTTCGCGAGCGTCTTCGTCAATCCAATGACCGCCGCTTTGCCGGAAGAGTATCCGGACTGGCCCGGATTGCCGTCCGTCCCGGAAATGGAGGTGATGTTGACCACCTTCCGCATCACCCGCCTGCCCGCGGCCGATTCCTTCTTTGCCGTTTCCCGAAGCCAGGCGGAGGCGGCGCGCAGCACACGGAACGGAGCCACCACGTGGATGTCCAGCATTGCCTGGAACTGCTCATCGGTGGTCTTCTGAATGACGTTGTCCCACGTATACCCGGCGTTGTTAACGATGATATCGAGGGAACCCAACCGGCCGAGCGTGGCATCGACGAGTTGTTGTGGAAACTCCGGGGTGGTGATGTCGCCCGCGAGGTATTCCACGTTCGCCCCGACCCCGGATAGAGAGCCGCAAGCCTCTCGCGCCATCGTTTCATCGGCATCGTTGATCATCACCGACGCACCGGCCGATGCAAGACTGGACGCAATCGCCCGTCCGATTCCTCTACCGGCCCCGGTAACCAGGGCGCTTCTACCCTTCAGCGTAAACGGCATAGCAATGTCCTGCACTGTGAGAACGGCTCACGATACGTGAACCGGCAGCGGCACCAGTTCAATCAGATCGGCGTCAACGCATTGCGCATCGGCCGCGCGTCCGGAAAATCGAACGCTTGCGTCACGGCGCCGGGAAAGTCGAGCGCCTCGGCCACCACCATTTCACCGGGCGCAGGCGGAAGGTAAAGCGCGACATGGTACCGAAGCATACGTTGATGATAGTACGCGGATTGCTACCCATGCACACACGGCGGGACCGCTCAGTCCACCTGGTTTTCTCCGGCTAGGAAATTACCTCCTTGAACATTGAAGTCACCTCTGCCGAAATCAGCCCGAGCTCATGATGAATAGAATTTTCAAAAGCGACGAGATTTGCGGCGCGTCAGGAACCAAGCCGCAGCGCCCATCGCAGCGGCCGCCTGCGCCGCAATTGCCGGCGAGCGGAACAGGAAGAAATACTGTAGCGCCACTTCTGCTGCATGCCTTTCGAGTAGGTGTCCAGGCGGGCGACGCGATCGGATGTAAGATCGAACGCTCCAAGATCGTACGGATCCTCTCCTGTAGCGTCTCTTCCTCATACGTCGTGCAAGCGGCCCGACAGTCCCAGAAACTCCTGCCCGGTAAGGCTGTCGTAAAGGAAGGCTCGGGAACGTAGCCGATGTGCTGTTTTGCATCGGCGGTCCGTTCCGGCATCGGGACCCCATCACGGCAATCCTTCCGGCCAGGGGAGCCAGAATGCCGGTGAGCAGCTTGAGCGCCGTGCTCTTTCCAGCGCCGTTGAGGCCGAGCAAACCGGCAACGTCCGCTTTGTTCAGTGTGAAGGAGATGTCGTGCAGCACCTCCGTGCCGTCGTAGCAGAAAACGACGTTCTCAACTTCGACGACAGGCTCCGGCGTAAATCCTATACCTTGGGCCGCTGCCGGTGGAATTCCGTAACGTTTTGAAACTGGTTTCCGATTTGGAGAATCAAGTTCTCATTGAACGGGCGGGTGACAAGCGACACGGCAACGGGCATGCCCTCGGCGAAGCCGCACGGCAGGATGAGTTCGGGTAAGCCGGCGAGGTTCCCCATCGTGTTCAGATCGCGATTGCCCCTCGGTTTCGGTTTGGGCCGGGGTTGGGATGGGTCATCGAGAGCCTGCGTGATTTTGCTTGCGATTCCGAACAGGCTAGGCGCAAGCATGGCGTCCACCTCGCCAAAGAGGCGCCGCGCCTCGTCCTGCATTCTCCTGCGTACGCGCATGGCTTTGAGATAGCTGGAAGCCTTCACCTCCAGCCCGGCTTTGAGCCCGGCGATCTGCTTGCGGTCTTCGAGTTGATCGACACGGCCGTCGCGGATCAGCGGTTCAAAGATCGCAGAGCCTTCCGTGCCGACAACTGTGCCGGCCACCATGCTGTAGGGCAGTTCGGGCAGCCTTATTTCCTTCAGTTGAACACCCAGCCCGCGTACCACTTCGAGAGCTTTTGCAAACGCGGGGCGTGCCGCCGGATACGCCAGTTCTTCAAAATCTTCCGGCGCGTATCCGACACGTATGTCGCTGAGTTTTTTCACGTACTGCGGCGCGTAATAAAAACCCCTGCCGGCCGAACCGGGGTCGTTGGAATCGCCGCCCGCGATCGCTTGCAGCACCAGACCGCAATCCTCCGCGGACCGGCACATCGGCCCGAGTTTATCCATTGTCCAGGAAAGCGCCATCGCGCCATAACGGCTTACATATCCATAGGTAGGTCGCAGGCCGGTGACGCCGCAGTAGGCGCAAGGCGTGACGATGGACCCCCACGTCTCCGACCCAATGGCAAACGGGACCAAAGCCGCGGCGACGGCGCTACCCGATCCGCTAGACGAGCCACCCGACCAGCGGGTCCGGTCCCAAGGGTTGAGCCCGGGACCCTGGAGAGAAGCCGATGCATAGCGGTAGCCTCCGCCTCCCGCCAGCTCCACCATGGACAACTTTCCGATAAGGATGGCACGCGCGCGCTGGAGGCGGTTCACGACAGTGGCGTTGTAGTCGAACACCTGCGCGGCGAAGGGTCGCGCGCCCCACGTGGTGACACTACCGGCGACAGCGAGCAGATCTTTCGCTCCGCAGGGGATGCCCTGAAGAGGGCCGCGAAACCGCTTCCGGCGGAGGTCGTCATCCACCTTCCGGGCCTGGCGCATTGCGTCTTCCCGCAGCGATAGAGCGAGGGCGTTGTAGCGCGGACCCAGCTTCTCCAGGCGATCGCAGAAGGCGCGCGTCAACTCTACGCAGGAGAACTCACGCGCGCGCAACTTCGCACTGAGCTCGCCGATGGTGGCGAAGAAGATGTCTTCCGTGAATTCGGGCATCTTGGTTCAAGCCCTGAACTGAAACGCCGGTTCCGTGGAAAGGGGAATATCGAAATCCGACAACCTCTCGCCAGTATCCCGGACGCCTTTGAGGGCACGCTCCAAATCGTCCAGGGGTTCAGCGTTTGTCTTCCGCTGCGCCTGCGCCACGGATACGGCAGCGAGGCCGGCCGCCAGTTCACGGCGTGTGAGCTTTTTCATTCAGTAGCTATTATGCACAGACGCAACGGGATCAAGTGCGCGGCGCCAAAGCATCCAAAGCAGCCCTTTCCATAACGGGCCGGGGCGCGGATTCTCCCATCCAGAGTTCGAATTGGTGGGCCGCTTGTTCCAAAAACATTTGAAGGCCCGGAATGACCGTCTTACCCTGGGCGGAAGCGCGTTGAATCAGTACCGTTTCAAGCGGGTTGTAAACCATATCGAACACCACGTCGCCTGGAATGCGCCCGTTAAAGAAACATTCGTTCGAGTGGGGGTACATGCCGACCGAAGTCGCATGCACGATGGCGTCGAAGTTCTGCGTTTCAGCCTGCTTCAAAAGCAGAGGCTCGGCGCCGCAGTTCTTTGCCAGCGCACGCACACGGTCGACATTTCTTCCCACGATGGATACCTTGGCGCCGGCGTCGGTAAGGGCAAATGCGGCGCTGCGAGCCGCGCCTCCATTCCCCACCAGCAGAACGGAAGACTTCGGCAGACGTAGATATTTCGAGAGGGGCACTGTCACACCGGGAACGTCCGTGTTCGCACCACGCCACTTCCCGCCCTTCCGCCAGACGGTGTTAACGGCGCCGATGCGCCTGGCAAGCGGGTCTACGATATCGAGGTAGCGGATGATCCTCTGCTTGTGCGGAATGGTTACGCTGAAACCGGTGACGGGCAGTTTCTCCGCCATCAGGAAGAAGTCTTTGAGCTGGTTAGGATGCACCAGGAACGGCAGGTAGACGGCATCGATGCGGCGCGCCTGGAATGCGCGATTGTGCACGGCTGGGGAAATCGAGTGCCGCACGGGATCCGCGATGACGCCGTAGATACGGGCGGTGCGGGAAAACTTCTCGACGCGATAGCAGTGGCGCAATTGGCGCGCACTGACCTGACCCGCTGCCGTACCTTCGGCGGCATGAGGAGCGGCATAAGTGTATAGTCCACCGAAGGCGGGAGAAAGAACGCGGGTCGAAAACCCCATTTCACCCATCGCAAGCACTACCATCGATACCCGGGGATGAGCCCTGGGCAGCGAAAGTACGCGGTAGTTATCAGACGGTTTCCGGGGAGTCGTAACGATCTTATAGGCATCCGCCGGAATTCGTGTCATCCGGCGCAGCAAAGCCTCCAGCGGTGGAGTACTGGTGAAATTGTGATACGAGATCAATAGAAATGTCTGGCCTCGTAACGGATCGAGGATCGAAGGAGCACTCTCAGCCGATTCGATTTCGACATCCACGCCCTTTGCGCCGGCAGCGACAGCAGCTTCGAGAATTTTGAGCTGCTGCTCGATGCTGCCGTTGAATCTACCCTGATTCTGATGGCGCCGGCAGGTGGCGAGAATCGTAGTATCCGGATGCTCGCCTAAAAACCGGCTGATGGCCTCTACGCCGGTTTCCGGCCGTTCGAGGTAGTCGAGCCGGAATTCGAAGAACCGCTCTCCGCCTTCGAGCTCCCGCCGTGCGTGTTCACACAGTTCCGAGGCAGTGGGAAGTCCTAGGGCGATACAGACCTTCGGCAGCGGGGTGCGATGGGACATTTCCTGAGAGGTCTTTAGCATAGCACGGCCACCGGCGGCCGGCGTTAAGGCCGCGAGAAGCTAGGACACCGGCCCCAGGCCGCCAGTGGCCGTTGGCGCGGCTTGAGCCGCGAGGTGAGCTTTCCAATCGTCGAGAATAGCCGCCGTAGCCGTGGCGCCGAAGCGCGCGCAGCCCACCTGATGAACCTGCAACGCTTTTTCCAGCGTGCGTACACCGCCGGCGGCCTTTACCTTTACCCTGTCGCCACAGACTCGAACCATCAGGCGCAGGTCTTCCATCGTCGCTCCTGTTGGCGCAAACCCCGTGGACGTCTTTGCAAAGTCCACATCCGTCCGTTTGCAGATTTTGCAGGCGATGATCTTGAGGTCTTCCGTAAGATAGGCGTTTTCAAAAATGACTTTCAGCACCGCGCCGCCCTGGTGGCAGATATTCGCCATCTGGAGCAACTCCGATTCGACATACTGGAACTCGCGCGAGATCATCTTGCCGATGTTGATGACCATGTCCACTTCCTTGACGCCGCGCCGGAGCAGGTCCTGTGCCTCGTACAGTTTGGAGGCGGTAGTGCTCGAGCCGTGCGGAAAGCCGGCAACGCTTCCCAGGCGGACGCCGCTTCCGGCCAGCCAACGCGAGGCGAGATCCACGTCGGAAGGCCTCAACATAACCGCCGCTACCCCGTACTCGCGGGCTATGCGGCAGCCCTCTGCCACATCCTGCTCAGAAAGCTCGGGTCGCAGGAGGGAGTGGTCAATCATTTTTGCGAGTTCTTCGTAGGTGGCCGGCGGCTGCCGCTGCTCGTCCATGAAACCTCCTGGAACCTGCTCTCTCGCGCTCGCGGCTCAGAAACGGAGCCGCGCGTCAACAAGCGGTTTCTATATTTAGCGCCGCTTTCTGGAAGCAGCAGGTGCATATGGCATTCCCAGGATCTTTAATTGTGCCTTCGATTTAGTCGCCTGCTCGCTTGAGGGCGCCGTCTTGATGAGGGCGCGAAACTCCTGGACGGCGGCATTCCGTTGTCCCATTTTCACCAGGGACATCCCTTTCATGTACCGTGCATCCAGAGTCTTGTTGTTCTGCGGATACTTCTCCAGAACCATATCGAACGACTTCAGTGCGGATTCGAACTCGCCGCGATTGTACTGAATACTGCCGATATAGAACTGGGCGTTCGGCGCCAGATCCGTGTCGCCGAACCACGCGACATAATCGGTGAACTGCTGAAGTGCCAGATCGAACCGTCCGCCGGACTGGTCCCGCAGCGCATTGCTGTAGAGCGACTCGGCGGACGTGCCGGGTGGAGGTCCCTCCGGGGATACGCCCAACCCCGGGGGGGGAGGAGGAGGACTCGAGAGCACCTTTATTGTACTTCCCAGATCCGTAACCTGCGCCTGCAGCTTACCCATCCGCCCGTTCATGTCCGCGATCGTTTCCTTCAGCGCCTGAAATTCCGAAGCCATTTGTTCCAGCCTCGAATTGAGTCCGGCGACAGGCGCGGCAACCATCTTTTCCTGATCGCGTAACTTGTCGCGAAGATTGCTGTCAAGCACAGCCACGTTGGTGTTGGCTTTGTTCACGTTATCGAGCGTTTGCTGGATCAGCGTGTTTAACGTGGCAAGCTTTTCGTCGACAGTTCGCTGGAGTGAACGGACGTCGTCCTGCAGGAGCGAAACGTCTCTCTGCAATTGAACCATTTCCCTGCTCGCGCCAAAGACAGGAGCGGAGATCACGAACACTACAAGTACAAACAGGCAAAAAACTCTCATCGCATTCCCCAATAAACAACGTCACAACCGGCGCGCCACGGAAATGGCCGTTGCGCGCCGCTGTGCTTTCTGACAAACGGTGGGGACGGCTCGCCGTCAGAGTAAGCCGCCCCTGATCGTTACCGCTATTGGCCGGCGCTAAAATGCACGCGGCGGTTCATCTGCCAGCAGGATTCGCTCGATTCCGTGCACTGTGGCCGCTCCTCTCCGTAGCTTACCGTTCTCAGGCGATCGCCGGAAAGGCCGAGTTGCTGCAGAAATTCCTTTGCCGCGCTGGCACGGCGGTCGCCGAGTGCCAGGTTATACTCCGCTGAGCCGCGCTCATCGCAATGCCCCTCCAAAGTCACGGCAGCATCCGCGAACTCACCGAAGATAGATCGCAGAGCTTCGGCATTCCTCGTCAGCGTCGCGCGGGCATCTTCGCGGATGGCACTCTTGTCGAAGTCGAAGTACACATCCTGAACTTCGGAAGACAGCCGCTCACTCAATGTCCGTTTCGGCTTCGCCGGCGGAGGAGGAGGCGGTTGTGGAACGGAGACGTTTACCGTCGCCCTTGCGGTCTGGGTACCTCCCGGACCGGTGGCAGTCAACACGTAGGTTGTAGTATTGGTCGGGAATACCTGACGGCTACCCTTAGACTGAACAGCTCCGACACCGCCGCTAATCGAAACATCCGTGGCATCCGTGACTTCCCAACGTAGCGTCGCGGATTGGCCCCGCTCGATGGCAGAAGGCTCAGCGGTAAAGCTTCTGATCGTCGGTCTTGCCGGTGGTTTAGGTTGTTCCTGCGGGGGCGGTGGCGGCGGCGGTGGGGGTGGGGGTGGTGCTTTCTTCTTACATCCGGCCGCAAAAAGCAACAACGACAACGCCAAAATTAAGTATCCAATGTTTCGCTTGCTCATCGTGAACGTTAGCCTCCTGAAAATTTGTAATCGCAAATTTTGTCCGTCTGCATCATCGGCCCACCGTAGCAGGAATGACGATTGCAGGAAAACTGATTATATTATCTTTTCTTTATTGTGCACTCCACACGGGCTTCTCGTTCCGCCCCTGGGAAGTGAGCCGTTGCAACTGCGTGCCGTCGGCCAACATGGTCCAGATCTGCGTCGAACCACTGCGGTTAGACGAAAAGACGATGTGCCTGCCGTCAGGCGCCCAGGTGGGGTTTTCGTTGCGCCCCACTCCGTGGGTCAACTGCACAAACTGCCGGGTAGCCACATCCATTACAAACACATTGAAGTTGCCGGGCTCATAACCTCTTGTCCAAGCAAAGGCGATGTGCTGGCCGTCGGGACTCCAGGCCGGATTCACCGCATGGCCCTCTCCCGTCGTCAATCGCGTCACATCGGCTCCATCTATATTCATTCTATATATTTGTGGAACGCCGGACCGGCCGGAGACAAAAACAATTTCTGAAGCGTTCTTGGGATTTACCTTTGGCTCTACCTCAATTGACTGTACGGACGAAATCCGGCGGAAACCGCTGCCGTCGGTGTTCGCGATGTAAATCTGCGAAATACCGGTCGCCGTCGATGAGTACAGAATCTGATTTCCATCGGGCGTAAAGCTCGGAAAAGCATTCAGCGAGGCGCGCTGATTATAGAACGGCAGCCTGTTGCGGCTGGCGGTGGAGAATATCGTAATCTGCGGCGTGCCTCGCACGAATGTGGTAAAAGCAATCTTCGAGCCGTCGGGCGACGCACCCGGCATTGTGCTGATGGACTTGAAGAACGTAAGCTGCGACTGGTTTCCACCATCATGGTCCATCGACCAGATCTCTTTATGGCCGGTACGATCGGAAACAAAGTAAATCTTTGATCCCAGCAGCGATTTTATTCCGAATTGTCCAAGAATATCCGCTGCGAATTCGTGAGCTACTTTTCGTGCGCCAGCCTCATCCAACCCGCCGAGATAGATTTTGCCCAGCACCTGCGCCGCCTGCGCAGTAGTTTGAGTGACGTTGTACAGCCAGCCGAAGAGCGCAAGTTGTTCTCCCTGCGCCGCGGCATAGCCGAATACCACGTAATTTGCATTCACGGGAGGGCCCGCCCAGTCCTGCATCCTGAAGCCCCGCTGGGAAGAATCCGAGGTGCCTGAAGGGAGCGGCGGCAAAAAATCCTTCGGCTGCTGCGGCACACGGAGCGGGTACATGCTCTTCGAGGCCATGCGAAAAACACCGGACTTCTCGAGATCGTCCCATAGCGTCTGGTTGAAGGCGCCCATATATTGCTGCGCCTCGCCGGAGGCACGGAAATCGGGCACGGCGATCACCGGACGCTCACCCTTCGTGATCTTGATCAGGATGTCGCTTTGTTGAGCGACCAGGCCCAGCGCGGCGGACAAGCCCAGGAACGCGGCCGTGCCGGACAACGCTGCGAGTCTTTTTTTTGTCATCGCTTTAACTGAAACCAGATCTCCACTGCCGCTACGTTTCGCTCGAAGCCGGGCGGCAGCGGTTGAAACGGCGCGGCCTCCAGGATGGCCCGCTGAGCCGACATATCCAACTGGTAATTGCCGCTGCGCTGAAGCAGTCTGACATCTCGTACCGATCCATCGCGCAGAATATCGAAGGTGACGATCACCGGCGGAGCGGTCTGCAGCCGGGCGTCGACGTCAGACGTTCGCCACGTGCGCGCTATCTTTTCGCGCAGCAGTTGGTCATACCATCCGAACCGTGTGCCGAGGGAGCCACCAGGACCGCCGACGCTGCCCCCGCCTCCGATGGTGCCAAACATGGGAGAAGATGCCGCCTGTCCCGACTGGCTGTATAGCTGGCCTTTCTGTTCCTCCCGCTTGCTCCGGTATTGCTGGCGGCTGGCCGCGATTTCGGATTGCTTTCGCGGCAGGCGCTTGGTCTTGATGGGAATGGCGTCCGGTTCGGGAGGAGGCTGCCGCCGTTGCTGCGCGGTGGGTTTCGGCGGAGGAGCCGGTACCAGCGATTCCGTATCGTTGGCTACAGGATTCACGACCCCACCACGCGAGGGCACGTTAATTTGGCTGACCGGCGTGACCAGCGTAGAGCCACCGCCCGCGTTGGGCGAACCGAACTGTTCGCGGCCGCGGCTATCGATCCAGGAATAAGCCACCAGCGAGAAAAATACGGTGACGTGCAGCAGCACAGAGCCCGCCAGCGGTCTCCGCAAAGACTCGCGTTCGTCCAGGATGTCTGCATGTCCCGTCATTTTCTTCAGCTACTTCCGGCGATTCCCACTCTCTTCGTCCGGCTGGGTTACTACCCGCACTTCAAGCTTTGCCAGGCCCAGTTCACTGATCACCTGGGCAATGGGATCCCAAACGGCGCCCCGGTCCGCGCGCACGTATACGGCATTCATGCCGGGAAACTGCTGGCGTATCGCCGCGCCGAGGTCGTTGATGTTCATCAGCTTGTCATTGAGGTAGAGGTTGCCGTTCTGAGTAACCGTGACAACCGGCAACTCCTCCGCGCTGTCCCTGGTCTGCCGGACTTTCGGCACATCCACTTCCAGACCGAACTCCATGACGTGCGCTGTAAGCATGAAAATGATGAGCAGCACGAGAACGACGTCCACCAGCGGAACGACGTTCATTTCCGAAAGCGCTCCCTGTGTCCGGAACCTCGACCGGCGGAAAGCGGAACCGCCATTCAGTGAAATGGCCATCCCACTACTCCCCCGAAACTCGCTCGGCGAAGTTCACGAATTCAAGCGAAAAGTCTTCCATGCGGTTCGCCATCTCCCGGATTACATGTCCGAAATGGTTGTAGAACACCGCGGCGGGAATAGCAGCCGCCAGGCCCATCGCTGTAGCTACCAGCGCGTGTGCGATGCCCGGCGCAACCGCTCGCAGACTGGCGCTTCCCGCCAACCCGAGCGCCTGGAAAGCGTCGATGATTCCCCACACCGTACCGAACAGTCCGATGAATGGAGACACGGCAGCCGCGGTCGCCAGCCAGCTCATGTTCCGTTCTAATTTCGTCAGTTCTTCACTGATGCCAAGCTGGAGGCTGCGCTCCACCGCGGCCAGATTCCGCAGCGCACCACGCGATTTCACCTGGCGCTCGTACTCCTCGTAGCCGAAGTCGAATACGGCTACCAGAGGCGAAACGGGGAACTGCTCGCTTGCCAGGGCGACCTGATCGAGACCATTCGACTTACGGAACGCACGGAGAAAACGCACATTGGCCGTCCTGGCCTGCCGGAACATATTCCATTTGGAAAATATGATGGCCCAGGACAAAACGGAAACAATCAGCAGCAGGGAGAGCACGGCGATGGGGATCGGTTGTGTGGTTTTGACCAGATCCCAGATGCTCACCTGGAGATACAGTGCGAGAGCTGGGGGCAGCGTTGGACTCCTTTCACCCTAAGTATTTATCATATCCGACACAGCTTCCGCCGCACTAAAAAACAGATCGAACATTTTTTGTTTTTTGAATCCCGGGTGTGGAGCGCCTCGCCGGTCTATAATGACCACGAATGCTGGTTGAGTTGCTGGTGGAAAACTACGCCGTTATCGAACGTGCCCGCATTCGCTTCCACCGCGGTCTGAACCTGTTGACGGGTGAGACTGGGAGCGGGAAATCCATTGTTGTGGACGCGCTGGGCCTGTTATTCGGCGCCCGTGCTTCCGCCGAGTCCGTACGTTCGGGAGCGGATCGCGCCCGGATCTCGGGGCTGTTTGAAATCCCGGAAGAGCCTGGCCTCCACCGCCTGCTCGAAGAGGCGGGGATCGAGCCCGAAGAGGGAGAACTGCTGCTGGAACGGGAAATAATGATCAGCGGCAAATCGCGCGCGTTCGCCGCCAGCAAGCCTGTAACCGCAGCCCTGCTTCGCGATCTGGCTGTTTTCCTCGGCGACATCCACGGCCAACACGACCAGCAGCTCCTGTTCTCGCCCGAAGCGCAACTGAACATCATCGATCAGGCAGCGGACAACGGCGGAATCGTCTCGCGTACGGCCGCCGTCTATCAGGAGTGGCGGGCTTGTGCGCGCGAACTGACGGAACTGGAACGCTCCGGACAGGAGCGGCTGCGGCTGGCTGATCTGTGGAACTTTCAGCGGCGTGAGATTGAAGCGGCGGCGGTCCGTCCCGGTGAAGATGCCGAACTCGAACAGGAGCGCCGTGTTCTGCAAAATGTTGGAAGACTGCAGGAGAACGTCACTATCGCTTATTCATTGCTCTACGATTCGCCGGACTCCGCTGCGGCGCAACTGAAGCAGGCCGCACGGCGGTT
>CAADGY010000306.1 GCA_900696665.1 uncultured Acidobacteriota bacterium | reverse complement strand
GTCCGGCAAGCGCTCACTTGCGCTGAACCCCAATTTTGTTTTCCCCACGCGCGTGGGGATGGTCCGTAGTTCTCGTGCCAAGGCAGATCAAACGCCCCGTTTTCCCCACGCGCGTGGGGATGGTCCGTTGCAGTAACGACCGCCGGAGCGATCGAAAAAGTTTTCCCCACGCAGCGTGGGGATGGTCCGATCATGAGGGAACGGGCGCGGTACGCTATCGAGATTTCCTCGCACCGGTGTCCACTGAAGCGCTAGCATGGGCGATAATAGCCTGACACGTGATCGACCGGATAGAAAGCTTCAACACTCTCCTGAATAGCTTCGTGTGGGGCGCGCCGATGATGGTGCTTCTGGTCGGCACGGGCGTTCTCCTGACCATCGCTACGGGTTTGGTGCAGGTCCGCTATTTTCCGCGGGTCGTGCGGGAAGTGTTGGGCAAGCTGTTCAAACGCGGAAGCGGAGAAGGTTCCGTTACTCCGTTCCAGGCGCTGTCTACGGCGCTTGCGTCGACGGTGGGCGTGGGAAACATTGCTGGTGTCTGCACAGCCATTTTTCTGGGAGGTCCCGGCGCGCTGTTCTGGTTGATAATATCGGGCTTTGTAGGCATGGCCACGAAGTTCGCGGAGGTAGCCATCGCCCTGCACTACCGCGAACGCGACCGGCAAGGCGTCATGCGGGGCGGCGCTATGTACGTTCTGGCAAAGGGTTTGAAGATGCCGCTGCCCGGCAAGTTGTTCGCGGTGCTGGCGGCGGCAGCCGCTTTCGGAATCGGCAACATGGTGCAAGCCAACTCGGTGGCCGATGCGGCACGCTCAAGTTTCGGCGTTCCCGTCTGGATCACAGGCGTGGTGTTGTCGGCCTTGACGGCGTTGGTGGTTCTGGGCGGCCTGAAGCGTATTGCCGAAGTGACGCAATTGCTGGTGCCGTTCATGTGCGTGCTGTACATAGTGGGCGCGACAGCGGTCCTGGTCCGTTTCGCCGGTCAGTTGCCGCATGCCGTGGCGCTGGTGTTCGAATCGGCGTTTTCGGGGCACGCCGCGGCGGGAGGATTCGCGGGCGCCACGGTGATGGCTGCGCTGCGATATGGCATCGCGCGAGGCCTGTTTTCGAATGAAGCGGGCCTTGGCAGCGCCCCGATGGTGCACGCCTCCGCAACCACCGATCATCCCGTGCGCCAGGCGCTTTACGGAATCTTTGAAGTTTTCGTGGACACGATGGTCGTGTGTCTGTTGACGGGCCTTGTCGTGCTGGTGACGGGCGCGTGGCAGTCGGGCGACACCGGCGCCGCGCTGGCCGGCCGCGCCTTCTCGATAGGCCTTCCCGGCGAGGCAGGACACTTCATTGTTTCCACAAGCATCATGTTGTTTGCGTTCTCTACCGTGGTGGGATGGTCGTTCTACGGCGAGACCGGCATCACTTTTCTCTTCGGAACCGCGGCGGTGCTGCCTTACCGGGTGTTCTGGATCCTCTTTGTGTTTCTCGGTTCCATCGGACGGCTGCACCTGGTTTGGAGCATCGCCGACACCTTGAACGGGCTGATGGCGATTCCCAACCTGATCGGAGTATTGTGCTCAATTGCCTTGCTCCGCCGGCTGATGCGGGAGTTCTTCCGCAACACCAAAGCGGCGGAATAGCCGGTCTTATGGATAATGGCCCCGCAGCCTGGTCGCTTCGACGACACGCCGGATGGCGAGAACATTCGCCGCGGTGCGCATGCTGGACTTGAAGGCGAGCTGAATCTCCAGCACTTCGTTGAAGCTGCGCTTCATGACATCCTCGAGCCGGGTATTCACTTCATTCAAGTCCCAGCGAAGGTGCTGTTCGTTCTGTACCCATTCGAAGTAGGAGACCGTAACACCGCCGGCATTGCAGAGAATGTCGGGAATGATGAAGGTGTTTTTTTCGCGCAGGACGGCATCCGCCTCGGGTGTGAGAGGGCCGTTGGCGGCCTCCGCAATCACCTTAGCCCGCACGTGAGGCGCGTTGCCGCCATGAACTGTGTTTTCGAGAGCTGCCGGGATCAGAATGTCGCATTCCAGTTTCAGCAACTCCACGGGAGCAATGCACTCGCCGCCCGGAAAATTACAGACCGTGCCGGTCTTCTCTTTGTGCAGCATCAGCTTCGGAATGTGCAATCCTTCGGGATTATAAACAGCGCCGCGGGAGTCGCTTACCGCGATGACATCCGCTTGCGCGCTGTCCAGCAGATGCGCGGCCACGGATCCCGCGTTTCCAAAGCCGTCGACCACAACCCTGGCTCCCTTGACGGGAAGCCGGAGATGCTGGCAGGCGCTCTCGATGGCGTGGAACACGCCGCGCCCGGTGGCTTCATTGCGCCCCAGGGAACCGCCAAGGGTTATGGGCTTGCCGGTGACGACGCCGGGAATCAGGTAGCCCCTGGTCATGCTGTAGGTGTCCATGATCCAGGCCATGATTTGGGGATTGGTGTAGACATCCGGTGCGGGTATGTCCTGGCCCGGTCCAATAATGGGCAGGATAGCCGTCGTGTAGCGCCGCGTCAGACGTTCGATTTCGGCCATGGACAGGAACTTCGGATTGCACGTAACCCCGCCCTTCCCACCGCCGAACGGGATGTCCACCACCGCGCACTTCCAGGTCATCCAGGTTGCGAGAGCTTTTACCTCATCGAGCGTGACGTTGGGATGAAAGCGTATGCCGCCCTTGGCGGGGCCGCGCGCCGTATTATGCTGAACGCGATATCCCTCGAAGCACTGAATATGTCCGTCGTCCATTCGAACGGGAACCGTGACGGAGAGAGCGCGTTCGGGAGCGCGGATCATATTCCGGATGTCGGCATTCAGTTCGAGGAGGTCGGCGGCTGCTTCGAAATTCTGCATTGCGAGAGCATAGGGATTACTCTTGCCGTTCTGGCCGTTTTGAGAATTCAAGACTGTCGTACTCCTATAGCGTTTTCACAAACTGTGAGGTGAATCCATCTCAGCCCGAGCGGGTGATCACCAGGCGGGATGCAACGATTCCATGAACTATTGCGATTCTCTTACAGAATACATCAGCGCGAATCGTTCCGAGGCGTTCAGCCGGGCTGCGAAGTTCGATATAACCCGAACCCGGCCAGCGCGGGAGGCGCGGCAGCCTTGGTGATTCGCAGCCGCACGCGGCCGGCGGTCACCGGTTCGGGCAGGAGGATCAGGCGGCAAGCGCCGATGCTGGTGCTTTCCGCACAACGCACCCATGCGTTGCCTCTGAATATATCGACGGCGAACGAGTCCACGCGATGCCCAAACTGGATTGCCTCGCGCACGCGAACGATGTCGAATG
Source organism: uncultured Acidobacteriota bacterium (assembly GCA_900696665.1). Lineage (GTDB taxonomy): Bacteria > Acidobacteriota > Terriglobia > Bryobacterales > Bryobacteraceae > CAADGY01. The sequence continues at coordinate 62,590 of CAADGY010000306.1, read as the reverse complement.
TCTCTGGGCGGCGAAGTTCGAAGATCACCTCCGGATTCCGTATCCCTTCCCGCGGCGCCCAGTACGTGCCGCGGATGCCGTCCAGCAGATTTTCCGGCCGGTATGCTGCGCCGCGCACACTCGAGGCTTGCAGCTTCGCCCCGTTGGCGAGATTGCGCGCGAACGTATCGCGCAGCATTGCGCCGAAGGCGGCCAGCGACTTCACGTCGTTGTCATGCAGCAAGCCACGCCGGTCCGGCGGCACATTTAACAGGAAACTCGCGTTGCGCCCGACGGACTTCAAATAGAGATCGAAGAGCTGAGCAGGGGTTTTGACCTTGCCGTTTTCGCGCTCATGCCAGAACCACCCCGGACGGATGGACACGTCGCATTCGGCGGGCAGCCACTGCCTGCCGTTACGATGCCCGGTCTGATTATCGTTCTGCCGGACATCGCCGACAGCCGGAGGTCCACCGTCCGCACCAACCGGCGAAATGGTAGCCCAACAGGTTTCGGCGGCGACCCCTTTTTCGTTTCCAACCCAGCGAACATCCGGGCCGATATCACTGAAGATGACCGCATCCGGCTGGAGCTTCCGGATCAAATCCCACGTCCCGGGCCAATCGTAGTAGGTTCGCTTGTCGATGGTGCGCTTCTCGCGAGCGCCGCCGTAGAAGCCGTCGCCCCCGTTGGCGCCGTCGTGCCAGACTTCGAAAACCGGACCGTATTGTGTCAACAACTCGCGCAATTGCGCGCGGTACATTTCGACGTACTTCGGGCCGCCGTAAAGCGGCGTGTTGCGATCCCAGGGCGACAGGTAGACGCCGAATTGAAGTTTATGCTCTCGCGCGGCCTTGGAGATCTCCCCTACGACATCACCTTTTCCGTTCCGCCACTTGCTGCTGCGGACGGAGTGCTGTGTAGTCTTCGTCGGCCAGAGACAAAAACCGTCGTGATGCTTACAGGTGAGAATAACGCCCTTCATGCCGCCCGCCGACAGCGCACCCGCAATGGCGCCGGCGTCGAACGACGTAGGGTTAAACAGGTCCGGATCTTCGTCGCCGTAACCCCATTCTCTATCCGTGAACGTGTTTACGGTGAAATGCAGAAACGCGTACTGCTCGAGGGCGTGCCAGCGCATTTGCCGTGGCGACGGCGCCGCTCCGAAGGGCGCGAGTGGTTGTGCGTGAAGCGCCGATGCCGGAACGCAAGCCAGCGGGGAGACGAGAAATGTCCGGCGATTCATCCTGTAACGGAAATATTGTTTCACATCACGGGCATACCCGAAGCGGTTTCGCGCCGCCTGCCCGGCGTGGTAGAGTGCCGAAAAGATCTTTTAAGGAGTAACGCCGTTGAAGCGCAGACAAGTTCTTACCGTATCGGCTGGAGCCGCGCTGGCTGGGGCCGTTCCATCCGCGTTTTCCATGCAGGCGGGTCCGCCGAAGCGCGCACTGATGAAACTGGGATGCCAGAGCGGGCCAACGGACGACCGCAGGCTCCAGTTTTTCAAGCGCCATTCGGTGGAGCACATCTGCGGTTACCCGGAAGACCCCGGGAACAAGGGCTACTATTCCGTGGAGGACCTGTCCCGCTTGCGGGACCGCTGCGAAAGGAACGGCGTCAGCCTGGACATGATCGCGCCTTCGTTTCTGGCATCGACTCACATCGACCGTACCCCCCGGCCTGCCATCATGCTCGGGCAGAGCCCGGACCGGGACCGGGACATCGAGCATGTCCAGAACATGATCCGCAACTGTGCCAAAGCCGGAGTTCCGGCCATCAAGTACAACATGAGTATCCTGGGGGTTCTGCGCACTGAACGGACACCGGGCCGCGGGGGTTCCACTTACAGCACATGGCGCCTCAAGGAAGCGAAGACTTCCGGCAAGTTCGCGCCGGAAACACGGGCGGGGCGTGTGCCGGCGGACCTGTACTGGGAGCGCATTACCTACTTCCTGGATCGCATAATACCGGTTGCTAACGAATACAAAATCAGGATGGCGTGCCACCCGCACGATCCGGGTGTGCCGCCGGAAGGTTTTCAGGGAGTTGACGCCGTGCTCGGGACGGTGGACGGGTTGAAGAGATTCGTTTCGATTCGTGAGAGTCCCTATCATGGCCTGAACTTTTGCCAGGGAACCGTCTCGGAGATGTTACAGGATCCGGGCAAAGAGATTTACGATGTAATTCACTACTTCGGCTCGCGCAAAAAGATTTTCAACGTACATTTCCGCAATATCCGCGGCAAGCGCGACGATTTCCAGGAAGTCTACCCCGACGAAGGCGATATTGATTTCGTACGGGCGATGACCGTATACCGCGACGTGGGCTACCCCTACATGATGATGCCGGACCACGTTCCGCACCATCCCGATGACAAGGGAGGGTTCCAGGCATTTGCGTTCGCCTATGGATATATTCGGGCCCTGATCCAGGCGGCAGATCGAATCGGATAGCTCCCGTAACCCTGTGTCACGGCCGGTTGAAAAAAAAAGGCTGCAACTTCCTGGAATTGTGATAGCATTGATGCACCTGCCAGAAACGGGCAGACTGGGTTCCGTTGGGGGTGCGTAATGACTCGTTCGGCAATGATGGGTGCGCTGGCTCTGATGTTAGCGTCCAGCGCATTCGGTGGATCGATTTTCCTCACCGGACACGATCCGGATTTCCATGCCCAGTTGGGGGGCAACCTGAGCGGCGCACGCAATATCAACACCATTGCCATCGGCTACACGATGGATGCGGCGTTCAACCCCTACGTCGCCGGTGGGGCGGACAAGTTTCTTTTTGTCGAATCGAAGATCTCACCGCCCGGAGGGCACGTGAATGGCGTTAACGGCATCGTGGCCAGCGGCTACTCGGCCGGAACCGATTTCGAGCATCACGACGCCGCGACGCTCGCATCGGAGTTGGATCTGTTGGGAACCAAGTATGGCGCCATTGTCGTGGCCTCCGATTTTGGCGGTGTGCTGACGGCTGCGGAGTTGAATATCCTGAACAGCCGGTCCGCGGATATCATTTCTTTCCTGAACCATGGCGGCGGCATTTACGCCATGGCTAACAGCAATTCACAGGCGCAGTTGACGTCGGGTGCCACGGCCTACGGCTACCTTCCCTTCGTCGTCACGGCGCCGCAGGTGAATCAGAACGAGACTGGTTTTACGGTGACGGCATTCGGGGCTTCGCTCGGACTGGCCAACTCGGACGTCAACGGAAACGCATCGCACAATGTTTTCGCAGCTACGTTTGGAATGCAGATTGTCGATGTAGATGCGAGCGGGCGGATTCTGAGTCTAGCAACCCGGAGCAGGATTGACGACGATGAAGGGGTGGTTCCGGAACCCTCCTCTGCGCTGTTATTGCTGGCGGGCGTGGGCCTGGTCGTGTTTCTCGGCAGACGTAGACCACAGAGATAGTCTCAGTCCCCATCCCCCGCCCGAGTTCGCCCTCGACGCGGGCCGGATGGTGAACTGCCTTTCCCGGAGACCCGCCGCCGGCGTTCTCCCCGTACCGTCCGGATATTAGATGGACACGCCGTACGGTGGGTGCACTCTGACAGTTAATTCCCGCGGTAGCAGTTGCGCCTCCAGCTCCAGTCAGAAACTGGAGTTCGGGTCCGGTGGCCCACATCAACCTCCACCCCATTCCTCCGTCATGAAAAATGGCTGGCCCAGACTGATGGCTGCCCGCGGAGACCGTCGCGTGTACACGGGCAACCGTCCAGTTCGGGGGAGCTGTGCTTTCCGTGGCTGTAATTAAGATTCACTCCCCTATTGGTATAGGCAGCGGAAATTCTGGTATCCGCTGCCGCCATGCCCTCTTCGATTGAGCCTTTCGTAGATTCCGGCGGCGGCGCCGGAAAAATTTTTCTCTGCCACGACGGCCGCATCCGCTTTGGGAACCGCGCTCGAATCCAGGGACCCGAGTGTGGCACCAATGGAGCGTAGGCGCAGCAGAACCTTCCCCACCGCCATCTGCGGCGCCGCGATATCGTCCGTGAAGCGATGGCTCCCCGTTGCAAACGAGCGCCCGTTTACTCTCGGAATCGGCTTTCCGAGCACCGCCAATCGTCCGCAGGGGTAACGGGCGCATCGGCAAGGGCGGCCTAGAGTACAGCTTCGTCTTTCGCAAGCTGTCCGTAGGTGGCGGATCTGCCGCTCGCCGAATCGCGAACCAGTCCGTTGGAGCTTACAAGTGTTTCCTGCCCGGCATTCCATTCCTTGCAAGCTGTGTAGGGTAGAAACTCACTTGCCGTCGCCGCCGCCCTGCGAAATTGCGGCATGGCCGGAGTGGTCCGGCCGGCTCAGCGGAAACCGGTAGGTGGCGTTTTCCGCCAACTCGTAGCATTCGGCGTCGAAGCAGGGTTGAGTGGTCATTGCCCGGCTGCCTTACCCGTTGCCGCCAGGCGGACTGCCGCTACGATTCGCAGATAGGCGCCGCACCGGCAGATATTTCCTTCAAGGGAGTCCTTGATCTCTGCTTCACCTGGTGTTGGATTTTCCCGCAGCAAAGCGACCGCGGACAGGATCATCCCAGGTGTGCAGTAACCGCATTGAAACGCACCCGTGTCGAGGAAAGCCTGTTGCACTGGGTGGAGGCGATCCTGCTGCGCTAACCCTTCAATTGTGGTGATTCGTTTTCCGGCCACTGCCTTGACAGGTGTAATGCAAGCGCGCACGGATGCCTCGTCCACCAGGACCGTGCAGGCTCCGCATAACCCCTCACCACAGCCATACTTCGCACCGGTCAAGCCAAGGTCATTGCGCAGAACGCTTAGCAGTGTCCGGTTGGGTTCGGCATCAAGCGAGGCTTCCCGCCCATTCACATGTAGTTTCCGGATTCGGGGCGTGCCAGAGAGAGGCATATAGCATTCCTACCTCAGGAACGTGTGTTGTTCAAGATAGGTAGCTGGCAAAAACATAGTTTCTAAAGGATCTCTCATGTTATACTAATGCAGGATGTTCGAGACTGGTCCGCGCCAGCGGATGTCGTCTTTAGAAGTATCACTTGCAATCTCCGGCTCAGCAGGTCCCTATTTTACCGTCCAAATCCCTGTTTGCATCTGCAAATGTCAGCCAGGTCAAATTCATATAAGCATCAATGAAACTTAGCGTGCAGATTAGCCGCGGCATCGAATCCCTTTTCGGGACCCGCGACGAAAATATCCGCCTACTCGAATCCGGTCTCGGTGTGCAGGCAGTACTGGTGGACGACACGCTCGAAATCGAAGGTGACGAGCCGAACGCAATCCGTGCGGCCAGCATTCTGGAAGATTATGCCGGCCTCGTAAAAGAAGGGTATGTTTTCTCGAACGGTGATCTTAACAGTTACCTCCGCGTTGTGACTGGAGACCCGGAAGTTACACTCCGGGGACTTGTGGTCAGCGGCAAGCAGCGCAATTTCGGTAAAAAAGCGCTTGCGCCAAAGACCATCAACCAGCGCCGCTATCTCGAAGCGATTGAGCGGAACGATCTGGTATTCGGCATCGGACCCGCCGGTACGGGTAAGACCTATCTTGCTGTCGCGATGGGTGTATCGGCGCTCCTAAGTAAACGGGTAACGCGAATCATTCTTACCAGGCCCGCGGTAGAGGCCGGTGAGAAGCTCGGATTTTTGCCGGGTACGATACAAGAGAAAGTCGATCCATACCTGCGCCCGCTCTATGATGCTCTCTACGACATGCTGGAAGTAGACAAAGTGGAGAAGTTGCTGGAGCGGAACGTCATCGAGGTAGCGCCGATCGCCTTCATGCGTGGGCGCACCCTGAATGACAGCTTTATCATCCTCGACGAAGCCCAGAACAGCACACCGGAGCAGATGAAGATGATTCTGACCCGGCAGGGGTTCAACTCGAAGATGGTGGTAAATGGTGACCTCACCCAGATTGACCTGCCGCCCGGAAAACGCAGCGGCCTGTTGGATGCGGCCGATGTGCTGCGCGGGGTTGAGGGCATCAGTTTTGTGCAGTTCGATGAGCGCGACGTCGTTCGCCACACGCTGGTTCAGAAGATCGTCAAAGCCTATGAGCGGTACTACGAAAACAGCGGTGCCGGCCGGCAGTTGTCCTTGAAGCTCGGCGACGGACAGGCGGAGACGCCGCTTGTCCCGATGATCGACGGCGTCTCCTCCGGCGTGGTTCCCGCTGCCTGACGGATGAGTGCCAATGTCTGACACCGATGATGGCCCGGTTCTATTCCGCCGCACTGTTGTGGGCCTGCCGCGGAAACGCATTCGGGCATTTGCGGAACGGCTGGAAGCCGAAGTGGCGGGAGGCCGGCGGTTTGAATGCCTGCTCACCAATGATCGCGAGTTGAGACGGCTGAATCGCGATTTTCTTGCGAGGGATTACCCCACCGACGTTCTGTCTTTCCCATCCCCGGACCGGGCTGAATATCTCGGCGAGATCGCCATCTCGGTGGAACGCGCGGCGGAGCAGGCGCGCGACTTCGGTCATGGTGTGGATCAGGAAATCGGAATCCTGATGCTGCATGGCCTTCTCCATCTGCTCGGCATGGATCACGTGAAAGATCGTGGACGGATGGCCCGCACAGAGGCGCGGTGGCGCAGAAAGCTGGATCTTCCCCCGGCCCTGATTGAACGGAGCCGGTCATGATAGCGGCTCTGCTGGTTGCCGCGGTGGTGCTCGCTCTCCTGCTGCTGCTGTGTACCTTCGTTCAGCATCTCTACCTGGAATCTCTGCGCCTTCGCACACGAGAGTCGCCTGCGTTGGTTTTCTTCAAGGAGACACTCGAAGACCGGCTCGGCCTCAAGACGGACACCGGCGCGCTCGCCTTCTCGCTGGTGAAGCACACGTTGTTACTGCTGCTTGGGATCGTCCTGCTGGCAGTAGCGATACCAGGCGTCGCTCCCGGCCTGGCCATTCTCGAAGCTGCCGTATTCTCTTTCCTCGTAATGGTCGCGTGCGCTTATCTCGGACCGCAATTGCTGTACCGGAAAACCGGCGGGACTTGGTTGCTGCCCCTGCTGCCGCTGCTCAAGCTGCTTGCGCTGGTCGCGAAGCCCTTCACGATCCTCTTCGGATTTCTGCAGTCGCTGGCCGAGTTGGGCGAGCCGGAAGCCAAACGGGATGAAAACGGCAGGTCGAACGAGGATATCGACGCGCTGATTTCGGCGGGGGAGGAGGAAGGAATCTTTGAAAAGGACGACCGCCGTCTCATCGAGTCTGTCGTGGCCTTCGGAGATAAGACCGTTCGCGAAGTCATGACTCCCCGGCCCAACATTGTGGCGATCTCGCAGGACGAGACCCTGGAGGGTCTCCGTCAACTGGTTATCAACGAACAATACTCGCGCATCCCCGTTTTTGAGAACTCGATCGACCAGATCATCGGGTTTATTCACGTGCGCGACATGTTCGAGATCGAGGCGGAAGACCGCGACAAGGTGCCCCTGGCCCAACTGATACGGCCCATCAAATCCGTGCCGGAAACCAAGCGGGTTCACGACCTGTTCCGCGAAATGCAGGAGGACGGGACGCATATGGCCGTCGTCATCGATGAATACGGAAACACGGCGGGTCTGGCCACCATGGAAGACCTGGTGGAGGAGGTGTTCGGAGAGATCCACGACGAGCACGAACCCACCAGGGACATCGAGAAGATCGCGGAAAACACTTATCTTGTCTCCGGCAGCTTCGACCTGGATCATCTCTACGATCTGCTGCATTTCCGGCCGGAAGAGGAAACGGAATCCACCACGGTCGGCGGTCTTGTCGCCGAGTGGCTGGGGCGGGTGCCGCAGCCCGGCGAAGCGGTGGAGCGCGAGGGCATCCGCCTGGAGGTGGTCGCAGGCAATGAATTCCGCGTCGACCGCGTGCGCATCTCGAAATCGCCAGGGACGGTAAATGCCTAAGCGCCGCCACCCGGATGGTTCGCCGCCAAAGAAGAATCAGCACGTCTCGGGTTTCGTCTCGATCGTCGGACTTCCGAACACCGGTAAATCCACCCTGCTGAACGCGCTGGTGGGAACCAAGCTGGCGATCGTCGCCGGCAAACCTCAAACCACACGCACGCCGGTCCAGGGCGTCCTCACACTGCCTCATGCCCAGATCGCATTTCTGGATACTCCCGGCATTCACAAGTCCGACAGCCTTTTCAACCGCAAGATGATGCAGACGGTGCGCGCGGCGGTGGAAGATCGGGACCTGCTTTTGTTTCTGGTTGACGCCTCACGGCCTTATTCCAACGAAGAGGAGAAGGCCCTGGATCTTGTCCGGAAAGGGCAGGCGCCGGTGTTCCTTCTCCTTAACAAAATCGATAAGGTAAAAGACAAGCGCAAGATTCTGCCGCGTATCGAGCAGTTGCGCACGCTGCTCGACTTCACCGAATGCATCCCCATCTCGGCCGCGACTGGAGATGGTTTGGAGGACCTGGTCAAAGCAATGATCGCGGTGCTTCCGGAAGGTCCCCCGCTCTTTCCGGGCGACTATCTTACCGATCAGCCGGAGCGTTTTCTCGCCGCCGAAATCATTCGGGAGAAGGTGCTGGAATTGACACGGCATGAGGTTCCGCACTCTGTTGCCGTGCTGGTGGAGACTTGGGTGGAAACCGGGAAGCTGCTTCGTATTGCTGCCACCATTTATGTGGAGCGCGAAGGCCAGAAGGCGATTATCATTGGCTCGAAGGGCGCCATGTTGAAGGAAGCGGGTACTTTAGCCCGGCAGGAGTTGGAAGGCTTTTTCGGGCGGAAGGTATTTCTGGAACTTTTTGCCAAAGTGCGGCCGGAATGGAGAAACAGCCCCGAGTTCCTGAATGCGATAGACTGGCGGTCGATGGCAGGTGCTGAAGGTGAATGAAATACGACGGCTGCTTTTCTTGCTGATATGCGCGCTGTTTGCGCTCGTCTGGCCGGCCGTTGCGAGCCAGAAATTCGAAGTTTCCGATGACGCGATTTACGACCAGGTGCGCCGCCGTCTGGCCAATGACCCCGATGTGAAGGGCGGCACGCTTGGAGTAGAAGTCAAAGAAGGCGTCGTTACTCTTCGTGGAACCGTTGAAAAGGAAAAGCTGAAGCAGAAAGCCGAAAAGCTGACTAAAAAGGTCCCCGGCGTCAAGCGCGTCATTAATGAGTTGAAGATCGAGCCGGTGCGCACCTCCTGAACGCGCCCGGCCCCGTTCCGCTCACAACGCGCTATCAGACTTTTTCCGGCACCACAAAGGGCGTGCGGTAGTTTCGCGTGAGCATCGCATCCGCTTCAGAATCGCCTACGAACTTTTCAGTGGCCGGATCGAACGTCAGTTGACGTCCCAGCCGGAACGATATATTCCCGAGATGGGCGAGCGCCGATGACAGGTGTGCCGTTTCAACCGGCCCATTCTGATCCGAAGTTTTTCTGCTGCGGACGGCTTTGATGAAATTGGCGTAGTGGTCGCCGCCCGATTTCCCGGACGGTCCCTTCTCCCGTTTTTGACCGAGGTACACCTCGTAGGTGTTATAGCCCCTGATCAGCATGTAGCCTTCCGAGCCGTAAAAGATATTCCCTACGCCGACCCCGTGCTCTTCATTGGTGCACCAGTGTCTTACTTCGAATTGGATGATCTTCTTCTCTTCAGGGTAGTGATACACCGAGGAGAGAATCTCCGGGGTCTCCTTGTCGTCGTCGAACAGGAACTTGCCCCCCATCGCCGTAATCCGCTTTGGCAGGCCGACGTCGAGTCCCCACATGCACATGTCGGTTTCGTGAATCCCCTGGTTGCCGACATCGCCATTGCCGTAGTCCCAATGCCAGTGCCAGTTGTAATGAACCAGGCGGCGTGAAAAAGGTCTCTGCTGCGCGGGGCCGGTCCAGAGATCGTAATCGAGGTAAGCGGGCACCGGTTCAGTTGGCTTATGTCCGATCGAAGGCCGCCAGCGATAGACCAGCCCGCGGGCCATATACACCTTGCCGATTACTCCTTTTCGCAGCAGTTGTACGGCTTCCTGAATGGCGTCCGAGCTGCGCAATTGAACTCCGTGCTGAACGATCCGCTTGTACTTATGAGCGGCTTCCACCAGTTTCCGGCCCTCGAACACGTTGTGCGAAGCCGGTTTCTCCACGTACACATCTTTTCCGGCCTGGCACGCCCAAATCCCGGCAAGGGAATGCCAGTGGTTGGGCGTGGCGATGCCCACCGCGTCGATGTCCTTCCGCTCAAATACCTTTCTCAAGTCGTTCGCGGTCTCGACTTTTCGTCCGTACTTCTCCTGGAATTGGGCGGCCCGTTCGGCCAGGATCTTACTATCGGGGTCGCACAGCAGCGCCACCTCCGTTCCGGGCACTCCCTGAAAACCTTCTATATGATCTCTGCCTCGGCCGTTCACTCCGAGCACCGCGACACGGACGCGATCACTTGCCGCCGCTTTGCGTGCGAGTACCTGCGACGCGGCGGCTCCGGCGCTGACCAGGAAAGTTCGCCTGCTATTCATGGCTATAGATGAATCCTCGCCGGGATTCTACCACACGAGGCGCCATGGCAGGCCGGAAGGCCGGGCGGCGCCGCGCCCACATTCCATGAGCGTTCCACGGGCACAAAGATAAACGATTGGCGGTGACTTAACATGATGATGAACCGCCGCTCTCGCTTCCAAAAGAATCCGAGACACCGTCCTTGGCCAAGCCAGCGTAGAAAAAAACGGCAAATACCCGGTCAACTGGGCGTTGTTGAGCACGCCCATTTTTCGGTTCCCGTCCGGCACACGGTGATAAGCTCTTCGCATGCAGCATACATTGCTTGCTGGACCGGGCATTGTTTCCAGCTTCCTTTTACTCAGTTGTCTGACGCTGTTTGCCGCCGACTCAGTTACCGCAATGCGGCTCAAGGTGGAGCGCCCCACGCTGCTCTGCCTCGGTTTCGAATGGCAGATCACCGGTGACGACAACCGGAATGCCTCCGTCGAAGTCGGCTATCGTCGTGTTGGCGAGCAAGCATGGCAGAAGGGCATGCCGCTGCTCCGTCTCGGCGGCGAAAAAGTCATTCGACCCGATCTCGGCCTCGACTACACGGTGCCCGATATGTTCGCCGGGAGCATCCTCGACTTAAGGCCTGACACGGCGTATGAAGCACGATTTGAACTGCGCGACCCCGACGGCGTCAACGGCGCCGCCGTACAAACTGCGAAAGTCAGGACGCGGGCGGAGCCGAAGGCCGCTTCAGGAGGCCGCATTCTGCACGTTTATCCGCCGGGCTGGACCGCTGCCAAAGAGCAACCGGCATTCACAGGACTGAAGCAGGCGTATTTCGGCTCCGGCAATGGGGACTGGGCCGTCGTGAGTGAGCGCAAGGTTCGCCCGGGCGACACGATACTGGTGCACGCGGGCCTTTACAAAGGCGACCGGCTGCAGTACTCGCACCCGCTCGGACTGGACTTTACAGGGACCTACGTGCTGACCGCTAAAGGCACCCCTGAGCAGCCCATCGTGATCCGCGGTGCTGGTGACGGCGAGGTGATCTTCGATGGTGACGGAGCGCACGAACTGTTCAACGTCATGGGCGCCGATTATCACATTTTTGAAGGACTCACGATTAGAAATGCCGACATCGCGTTCCAGGCCGGCTTAAAAGATTTAATCGGCGCAAAAGGTCTCACTGTTCGAAACTGCCGTATCGAGGACGTCGGCATCGGGGTCACGACGCAATACTCCGGTTCCCACGACTTCCACATCTCGGACAATGTCATGCTCGGTCGCGACGATCGTTATCGGTTAAGAGGCTGGTACAACCCCGGCATCTACGGACGCAACCTCCTAAACAGCTATTATGCGGTCAAGGTCTACGGCGCAGGCCATGTAGTCTCACACAATTACATCGCCTATTTTCACGACGGCATCTCCGTATGCACGCATGGGTCTCCGGATCCGGAAGACGACCGGAAAGCATCGTCGATCGATTTCTACAACAACGATATTCACCTGATGGCCGATGATTTCATCGAGGCCGATGGCGGCGTTCACAACATTCGCATTTTCCGGAATCGTGGAGTCAATGCCGCACAGTGTGGACTGAGCGCGCAGCCGGTATACGGCGGACCGGCCTACTATATCCGCAACGTCGTGTACCACGTCCCTACCGGATGCGGGCTGAAGTTCAATGTGAAGCCGGCAGGACTGGTGCTCTATCACAACACCATCATTGCTGAAGGTCTGCCCGGCGACTTGTTCTCCAATGCGCACTTTCGGAACAACCTGTTCCTCGGCACTGATGCTCCCGGCCGCGCCGTGTTCCGATTCTCCAACGCCACTGCCTACTCCACTTACGATTACAACGGCTACCGCCTGAACCCGCGGGCGAAAGATCAATTCCTGTGGATATCCCCCGCCGCCGGCTCCCTGCGGGATTATACTCTTGACCGCGGGAGTGCGAAACGACTCGGTTCGCTGGCGGAGTTGCGAACAGTAACGGGACAGGAGGCTCATGGCATCGAGATCGATTACAACATCTTCGAAGAACTGGGGGCGCCTGACGCCGCGAAACCGCAAGCCGTGTATCATGCAAGCGAACTGAATTTCAAATTGAATCCACACGGCAAGGCGGTAGATGCGGGCATCCACTTGCCTGGCGTGAATGACGGCTTCGCGGGAAATGCGCCAGACCTCGGTGCGTATGAAGTGGGCCAACCGCTGCCGAAATACGGGCCTCGCAGTACGGCAGCCACGGCTTACGAGTAGCCCGCGCATCCTCCGCACGAATGACCATAGGACCGCGGTGGTGAGGGCTTGCCCGCGCCGCATTGGGCCGCCCCTTCTTGTCAAAGCGCTTCGCGAGTCCCGCGGCAACTCAGGTGCCCATCATCTCCGTGTCGTCCATCCTTTCGAGTTCGATCACCATGCGCGAATTGCGCGCCGCGTCTTCAAACTCCTGCTCCCGGCCGCCGGCGATCTCGTACACCCAGATCTCGGTTCCGATGCTCAGAAAGCTATCGTCTTCGTCCAGAACCTCCTGTGAATGTTGCGCCTCGGGTTGATTGCGCGACACAAATTCCGTATCGAGCACCACTCCGTCGCTAAGCTGAGGTATCAGGTACTCGGCCGGGCTCTCGATGTTTTCACCAAACTGGCCTGTCCGCTCCATGAATACTACACGGTATTTTGACATCGGTCCTCTCAGGTTTCGTTACGCTCCGTACCACATTGCCCGGCAAATCACACGCGGGGAGTGGAACACTGGATTGGATGCCTCCCTGCCGCGGTTGTTTCCTCCGGCAGACACGGCCTGAAAGATGCCGAATGACGATGCCATCATCGTTGGCGCCGGTCCTAACGGCCTAAGCGCCGCTATTGAACTCACCCAAGCGGGCTTGAGGGTTTCGGTCTACGAAGCGTCGGACACGGTGGGTGGCGGCGCCCGGTCCGCTGAGCTGACCCTTCCCGGATATACTCACGATCTCTGTTCGGCGGTCCATCCCCTGGCATACGCGTCGCCTTTCTTGCGCCGGCTTCCGCTGGCACAGTTCGGGCTGGAATGGATCAATCCGGACGCTGCCTTGGCACATCCTTTCGATGCGGACGAGTGCGTCGTGCTGGAGCGTTCGGTTTCCGCGACGTCGGCTTCGCTCGGCGTAGACCGGCAGGCTTACAGCGAGCTTTTTTCTTCAGGGCTCGAACATTGGAGCCGCCTTGAGACTGCCTTCCTGCATCCTTTCCATCTCCTCCGGCGCCCGGCATCGCTGGCGCGCTTGAGCATGGATGCGTTTCGCACGGCACGCGGTCTGGTCCATCGCCAGTTCCAGGGAGCGAAAGCGCGGGCGTTGTTTCTGGGGTTGAGCGCGCATTCCATGCTTCCTCTCGACCGCATTCCTTCGGCTGCGTTCGGCCTGGTCCTGGGCCTCTACGGGCACGCCTATGGATGGCCGGTTCCCCGCGGCGGCGCACAGAAAATCGCTGATGCGCTCGCAGCGTATTTCCGTTCCCTCGGAGGAAGCATCGTCACGGGCAGACGTGTCAACAGCCTCATCGAGTTGCCCCCCGCCCGGATCGTCATGTGCGATGTAACGCCGCGCCAGTTGCTTCGGATCGCCGGCCTTCGCCTGCCTTCCGGCTACCGCCGCTCGCTCGAACGTTATCGATATGGGATGGGAGCATTCAAAGTGGATTGGGCCTTAAGCGAACCCATTCCCTGGCGCTCACGGCGGTGCTCGGAGGCGATCACGGTTCATCTGGGTGCCCTGCCGCAGGAAATCGAGGCGTCCGAGCGGGCAGCCTGGGCGGGAGGCCTCTGCGAACGTCCCTTCGTGCTGCTGGCGCAACCGAGCCTCTTTGACCGCGACCGTGCGCCTGCCGGCCGGCACACCGCTTGGGCCTACTGCCACGTGCCCCATGCATCGGAAGTCGACATGCTAAGCCGAATCGAGAACCAGGTGGAGCGCTTCGCACCGGGTTTCCGCGACTGCATTCTGGCCAGGAGCGTGAAGTCTCCGCGCGATCTCGAGCGGGAAAATCCCAACCTCGTCGGCGGTGACATCAACGGCGGTGTGGCAGACTGGCGCCAGTTGCTGGCCCGGCCTACCTGGCGCCTTCACCGGACACCCCTCAAAGGACTGTATCTTTGCTCCGCGTCCACACCGCCCGGCGGCGGAGTGCATGGCCTGTGTGGATACTATGCCGCCCGCGCCGCGCTACATGATCTGAAAAAATGATTAAAACGTTTCTTGTCTTGACGCATCCGGTTAATTGTTCTTAATCTGTAGCTAATGGCCAAAGTGTTAGTGGCCGCACTGGCCTTCTGTGCGGCTATTCCAATGGCTGCCTCCGGAGGCGTGTTGGCACTCCGTGCGGCGCGTAATTCGCAGGTGCTTCAAAATAAGCGGGCCGACCGCGACGATCTGTCGCGTATGAAGAATGTGGCGATGGTGAAGCGGTTCGCGAAGGCCGGCCTGCTGGTACGGGTTCCCTCTTCCACACGTCATTACTACCTTCACCGTGTACCGCACAATTACCGGTATCTGCGGCCGTGGAGCAAGTTGTTTCTGGAACGGCTGAGTAAACAGTATTTCCGAAAGCACAACCAGCGGCTCCGCGTGACTAGCATGGTGCGCACGGTCGAATACCAGAATTCGTTGCGCCTGCGGAATGCAAACGCGGCTCCCGCCGCCGGGTTTTTCCGCTCGACGCACCTGACGGGCGCTACGCTCGATATCTCCAAAAAGTTCATGAAGCCGGCAGGGGTGAAGTGGATGCGCCGCGTATTGCGGTCGCTCGTCTCGAAGGGCTTCCTTTCCGCTGTCGAGGAGTTCCGGCAGCCTACCTTCCATATCATGGTCCATCGCAACTACCCGAAATATGTGGCTTCACTGAAGTAGGCGCCGGATCAATCGCTTCGGGGGTAGGATAAGAGTTCGCGCGTAGTCGCACAAGAGCTTATGATGAACCGGCGGGAATTTCTGGCATCCTCCGCGGCGGGACTTTTGGGCGCGGAAACCACGGCTTCGAAGCCGAACATCATTTTTCTGCTGGCCGATGACCTGGGCTATGGCGACCTGAGTTGCTATGGACAGAAGCGGTTCTCCACACCCAATCTGGATCGTGTTGCCGCCGAGGGAACCCGGTTTACACAGGCCTATGCGGGAAGCACCGTCTGCGCGCCATCCCGCTGCTGCCTGATGACCGGCCTTCATTCGGGCCATGCGACCGTGCGCGGCAACAAGAAACCCGAGGTGGGCCTACGCCCGGAGGAAACCACCGTCGCTTCGCTCCTCCAGAAGGCCGGTTATGAGACGGCGCTGTTCGGCAAATGGGGCTTGGGCGGTCCGGCGACGGGCAGTGTTCCCAACACCAGGGGCTACGATCATTTCTATGGATACCTGAACCAGTTGCACGCCCACAATTACTACCCGAGCCACTTGTGGGACAACCAGAACGAGGCGTTTCTGACGGAAAACTGGTTCAATCAGCGCAAACAATATTCCCCCGATCTGATCCACCGCCGCGCGCTCCATTTTCTGGAACAGGATCGGGCGAAACCGTTTTTTCTATACCTGGCTTACACGATCCCGCATGCGAACAACGAACTGGGCCGTTATCGGGGCAACGGTATGGAGATACCGGATAACGCGCCGTTCTCCGGGAGGGATTGGCCAGAAACCGAGAAGAATTTCGCCGCCATGGTCACCCGGCTGGATCGCGACGCGGGCGATATCCTCGACGCGTTGAAGCGCAAGGGCCTCGACAGCAACACGCTCTTCGTATTTTCGAGCGACAACGGTCCACACCGCGAAGGAGGTCACGATCCGGAGTTCTTCGATAGCAACGGCCCGCTGCGCGGTATCAAGCGGGATCTTTACGATGGAGGCATCCGTGTTCCGTTCCTAGCGCGCTGGCCGGGCAGGATTCCAGCGGGCCGGACCAGCGATCAGGTATTTGCGTTCTGGGACCTGCTTCCTACCGCCGCCGAACTGGCGGGAGCGAGCGCGCCGCCGGGTATCGACGGGATCTCCGCGCTGCCGGCATTGCTCGGAAACCGGCAACCCACGCACGAGTATCTCTATTGGGAGTTCCACGAGGGCGGCTTCAAACAGGCTGTCCGGATGGATGAATGGAAAGGCGTGCGTCTCTCAGCCGGCGGTCCCGTCGAGTTGTACAACGTCGTGGAGGATATTGGCGAGACAAGAGACCTTGCGGCGGCGAATCCACGAGTTGTGAAAAAGATCGGCCAGATCATGGCCCATGCCCGCACGGAATCGGCGCTGTTCCCAATACAGAAGAGTTAATGCCGATGCGCAGAGGTTTTCTGTTCCTGTTGTTTGCCACGGCCATCTGGGCGGCACAGCCGTTTTATGACCGCACCCATCCATCGAAAGTGTTCGGACAGGACCGCCATTACCGGATTCTCCTGCCGCCGGGCTATGAGACCACCGGCAAAGCATACCCTGTCATTTACTACTTTCACGGGCACAGCGACCGCTACACACTCGAAAAGTACGATAACGGCAAAGATACGATTCCGAAAATGGCCGATTTCGTATCCAGGAACGACAGCATTGTAGTGGCCGTCGACGGGTACGTCGCGCGCGACTACACCGGCTTCTACGGGGGCTCACCGTGGGACGTTCGCGAAGAGGGAGGCGATTACGACTTCGGAGAATATTTCAAAGAACTGGTAGCTCATATCGATTCGACCTACCGGACGCTTACGGATCGCCGTCATCGCGCCACGTCCGGCTTGAGCATGGGTGGCTTTATGAGCCTGTGGCTCAGCGCGCGTTATCCGGACCTCATCGGAAGTGCCTCCGCGTTCAACCCGGGGCCGGAGTTCTACGCCGGCGGCAAGGGGCGGCGCGTCCTCTGGCGGCCCAAGGACCATGTAAGCAATCACGGCCATACCATGGTGCGGCTGATTCGCGCGAGCGGCGATTACATCAGCCAATACCACGAAGAGACCCACGAAGCCTACGCCAGGGCGCCCGAAGTGGATTACGAGTACCGCCGCGACGAGTATCACCGTCATTGGGCTACTTCCATCGGCGAGACATTCAGATTCCACATGCGGGCTTTTCGCTCCAGTTCGCTCGATAACGTTCCGGAGGTTTGGAGCCATGCGAACCCCTATCGCCGGTTTCAGGTGTGGGGCTATGAGTTCTTTTCCGAAGGCGAACAGCCCGGAACCGTCTATCTTGAAGCCGTGCGGCAGGGCGGAATGCGGATTACCACGCGCCGCTGGGCGCCCGATGGACCTCCGGCGGAACGGCGCATCCGCGTGCTGACCGCACCGCTATACCGCGCTGGTGCGTCGTACCAGTTGACGGACTATAACCTGACCACTAAAACAGTCGAAACCAGCCAGATTGCTCCCGACGACAAAGGCAGACTTTCGTTCACCGTCGATGGACGAGGTCATCAGCTCAGCTTCACCGGACCGGGGACCGGGAGCCAGCCACCCGTCCTTCTGCCGCTTACTCGCAAGGAGGTGTTACGCCTGCCGCCCGGCGAAGACATCGCACTTCCGATTCGCATCTACAATCCGCGAAGCGTGCCAATGACCGCCGTCAAGGCGGCACTCAGCTCGCAGTATCCGACGGTACAGATCCTCTCGGGCAGTGGGGACATTCCGAAACTCGAGCCGGGACAAGCGGCAGATCTCTCCCCGCAGATGAAAGTGCGGTTCGTGGCGGGTACGGGATATTTCACACACGCGCGGCTGGAACTCCGGCTGACGTACGACGGCTGGCAAAGTGCGCAGGAAAATATTGATGTGCTGATTGCGCCGGAGACGATCCCCAACCCGGATGCGGTTGAAGTGCTGGATGGCCGCACGTTTACCTTCAATGTTTTCCGGCAGAAAGGAAACCAGGGTGGGGGCGCATCCGTTCAGCGCACGGTGACCGAGGGCAGCGGAAACGGAAATGGCGTTCTGGAGCCCGGCGAGACGGCCACAATCTGGGTTCGCATGAAACAGGGCATGGACCCTTTCGACAAAAACAACTGGTATCGAACGAAGGTCTACACGGACTCCCATTATGTCGAGGAGGCCGCCGATATCCAGGAGCAGAAGCAGTTGGAATGGACCGGCGCAAAGGAGCGTACCAGCCTCATCCGCCTGGCGCCTGCCACTCCGGCAGGCACCTCCATCCCGCTCCTCCTCGATAACGAATCGTGGAGCTATCACTACACACCGGATGTACGCTATGGGAAGGAGAAGCTTTATCAGGCGTTCCAATTGCACACGCGCCACCTGCACCGGATTGTGTTACAGATTCCTAAACTCGGGCGCCGGTGAATCTTCCAAATCTCGATCAAGAATGGTACGATTGATTTTATGCAGTTTCTGGCGCTGACCCATTTGCGTGTGCTCGAGGCGGAGAGCATACATATTTTGCGGGAAGTGGCGGCGGAGTTCCAGAAGCCGGTTATGCTGTATTCCATCGGGAAAGACTCTTCCGTCATGGTGCGGCTGGCGCAGAAGGCATTTTATCCCGGTCCTATTCCGTTTCCGTTGTTACACGTGGACACCACATATAAGTTCCGGGAGATGATCGCTTTCCGCGACTCTTTCACAGCCCGCATTGGAGCCCGGTTGATTGTTCACACCAACACGACAGCCATTGAAGAGGGGGCGAATCCATTCCAGTTGGGTACCCAGAAATGTTGCGGGCTGCTAAAGACGCGGGCACTGCTCGATGCGATAGCTGAGGGCGGGTTTGATGCGGCATTCGGAGGCGCGCGGCGCGATGAAGAAAAATCACGCGCGAAGGAGCGCGTTTACTCTTTTCGCGACGCCTATGGACAGTGGGACCCGAAGAATCAACGCCCCGAACTGTGGAATCTGTTCAATGGGCGCATTGATAAAGGGGAGAGCATCCGTGTATTCCCGTTGTCGAACTGGACGGAACTCGACGTCTGGCAATACATTCACCTGGAGAAAATTCCGATCGTGCCGTTGTATTTTGCCAAAGAGAGACTGATGGTGGTGCGCGGCGATAGTCTCATCCCCCTGGAGCACGATGTCCCCTTACTTCCGGGTGAGAAACCACAAATGGTGATGTGCCGTATGCGATCTCTTGGTTGCACGCCTTGCACGGGTGCAATCAGGTCGGAGGCGGATACGGTTCCGAAGATCATCGAAGAACTGATGCTGTTCCGGCGCTCGGAGCGGGAGAACCGCATTATTGACCACGACCAGGAAGGCTCGATGGAGATTAAGAAGCGCGAGGGCTATTTCTGATGGCAGTGACGGCTCCGATGACGGCAGAAGAGGCCATCGAAGCGTTTCTACGGCAAAACGAAACCAAAGAACTGCTGCGCTTCACGACCGCCGGCAGCGTTGACGACGGCAAATCTACGCTGATCGGGCGCCTGCTGTACGACTCCAAGGGGGTGTACGAAGACCAGCTTGCCTCGGTGCAAAAAGCGTCGGTGAACCGAAACGCGGGCCCCATCGATTTTTCTCTTTTGACCGACGGGCTCCGTGCCGAGCGGGAGCAGGGGATCACCATCGACGTCGCCTACCGCTACTTTTCCACGCCCCGCCGCAAGTTCATTATTGCGGATACTCCCGGGCACGAGCAGTATACCCGCAACATGGCGACAGGAGCCTCAACGGCGGAGCTAGCCGTGGTTCTAGTCGATGCGCGCAAGGGCGTTCTGCCGCAGTCGCGCCGGCATGCCTATATCGCCGCGCTATTGGGGATTCCGCGCATCGTTGTAGCGGTGAACAAGATGGACCTGCTGGATTTCGACGAGCAGGCTTTTCTTACCATCCGTTCGGATTTCCAGGTTTTTTCCGCACCACTCGAGATTCCGCACCTGGACTTTATTCCCATCAGCGCCCTGGACGGTGATAACGTCGTCGTCCGCAGCCAACGCACTCCATGGTACAGCGGTCCGGCGCTTCTCGAATATCTGGAGACCGTTCCCGTAATGGCGGCGCGCAATCTCGATCAGTTTCGTCTCCCGGTACAGTATGTGATCCGTCCGAATCTGGATTTCCGCGGGTATGCTGGGCAGGTGGTTTCGGGCGTTCTCCGGCCTGGAGACCGGGTGATGGTGTTGCCGTCGGGCCGGACGAGCCGCGTGAAATCGATTGTTACCTACGATGGCGAACTGCGGGAGGCTTTTCCCCCGATGTCGATTACGGTGTGTCTCGAAGATGAGATCGACATCAGCCGTGGCGATATGCTGATTTCGCCGGACTCCATGCCGCACGCATCGCGGCGGTTTAACGCGAGTGTGGTCTGGATGAACGCCGACCCTCTGGAACCGGGGCGGCCCTATCTGCTGAAGCACACGACACAACAGACGTCCGGAACCGTGAGGACGGTGCTGGAGACGGTGGACGTGAACACGCTCGAAAAATCGCCGGCTTCCGCCCTGCACCTGAATGAGATCGGAAGAGTGGCGATAGAAACTCACAAGCCGTTGTTCTTCGACTCTTACCGCCGCAACCGGTCTACAGGCAGCTTTGTCCTGATCGATCCGGTGACGAACGCTACCATCGCCGCGGGCATGATCGAGGACACAAAGCGAAGCACGCCCGCCGATGAAGCCGCGAAAGCGGCCATTTCCGCGCTTGGCTGGGGATCGGGCCGCGTTACCCCGGCGGAACGCTATGCCCGCGCCGGCCACCGCCCCGCTACCCTCTGGATCACTGCGCGCAAGGAAGCGGCGTACTGCCTTGAACGGATGCTGTTTGATCGCGACTGCCTGGTAAAGGTGATCACGGACGATTTCGAAAGTCCGCTTGTTTCAGAACTCGCCAGGTTCAGCAACCACGGCGGATTCATCGCCATCTGTTCCGTCTCATCGAATGCGCCCGAGGAAACTTCCCGCGCACGCGACGTTGTGGGTGCGGACAAGTTCATCGAAGTGGATCCCACTGAGCTCTCGCCCCGCGACGAGGAAGCTGCCGCTCAACTCTGCCGCCTGCTTGAAACCCGGGGCATCATTCGAAGGGACGACCGGTTCGCCGAGGGAAGCGGAATTTGAGCGGGATTGAGCCAGGTGAACGGTCCAGATACAGGCAAGGCGGTGGAGCCACACCCGCACTTGTTTATGCGCGTGGAATAACCCGGTGCTTCAGCTTCAGTTTGACGGTAAATCCACCCGGGGTACCGCCGCCTCCTTGTCAGGGGCGGATCAAACGTCGAGCGTCAGAAGTCCACAACGGGCGTAACACGGTCGTGCAGCCGCAGCCCCTTTCCTGCCGGCTCAAATACCCATGAGCCTGTTCAGTTCCAGCGTTGTGGCGCACCGGTCGAGAAAGGTGAATTGGCCCGTGTCTTTCACCTCGCGTACGGCGTCGAGCAGGCCCGTCATTGCGGCACGGTAGAGTGAGGTCGCAAGACTGATTCGCCTGACACCTGCCGCGGCGAGATCACCCACAGAAAACGATTTTCCTTTGATTCCCACCATGAAGTTGACCGGCTTCGAAACCGCCGCACACACCGCCCGTACCGCGGCGAGATCAGGCAGACCGGGCGCGAAGAGCACATCGGCTCCCGCTTTTTCGAACGCTTGAAGTCGGCTGATGGTGTCGTCAAGGCTTGGATTGGCGAAAACGAAATTGTGCGCCCGAGCGGTCAACATAAAGGGAAACCCGAGTGCACGTGCCGCCTCGGCGGCTGCTGCAATCCTCTCAACGGCCAGCCCTGTGTCATAAAGAGGCTTTTCAGGCTGACCAGTCGTATCTTCGATCGTGCAGCCGGCCAACCCCGCCTCACCAGCCAGCCGGATCGTTTGAGCCACGACTTCCGGCGCATCGCCAAATCCACTTTCGAGATCCGCAGACACGGGCAAATCCGTCGCATTGACGATAAGGCGTGCATGCGCCAGGGCCTCATCTCGCGTTAAGCTTCCGTCCCTCCGGCCAAGCGCACACGCAGACGCGGCGCTCGATGTAGCCAGCGCTTGAAACCCAAGGCCGGCGAGCATGCGTGCTGAGCCGGTATCCCAGGGATTCGGAAGTACGAAGGCAGTGGGACCGTTGTGTAGTGCGTGAAAGCGTAGTGCCTTTTCCCCCTGATTGATGCTCACTAAACACCTCGTGATTTCATCCCACCATGCTACAGCGCGACGCCACGCAGGTGTATAGTCTCCGGCGCGTTGACCCGCGCCGGAGAGCAGCCCGTCCAAGCCACCTGAATGCATAACGCCGAATGACGGGGATCTGCGCTACCAGCCATAGATCCTCGTTGGCGGCGTAGCATTTGCCATCAGGCGCCGCCAGTTAATCCTTCAAGACTCCTTGTTCACCGCACCGTCAGGGCGTCCACGTCGACAAATACATCGGTAGAGGCAGGGTTCTTCCGGCCCGAGACCCGCACGTCGAACTCGTGCGGACCGGGGCCGGGAGCGGTGTAATGCGCTTCGGCCTGCCACTCGGTGACTTTGCGATACAGATCCAACTCCGCCACCTTCGTGCCGTCCAGGAGAATCTCGGCGATGCCGCGATTCGCAGCGCGGGTGTGGATCCAGACAATCTCGGCTCCCTGGAAGCGCAGCGTGAACCGGTCTCCGGGAACATTGGAGTAGGTCACGGTACGGTTCCGTGTCTCAGCAAAATCGTGATTGCGCAACCAGGCGCCGTGATACGCGATGTCACCCGCGGCATCGTCGTGATCACCTGCTGAAACAACGGTTCCGGTCCTGCGCGGGGGCATGGCCCGCACACGCGCCGCTTGATATCCAGCGGCGATGGCTACCGGGTCCACATAGCGGCTCAGAAATTCTTCCAAAGCCGCTTGAGAGACCGGGATGGAGCCGCCCGGACGAGGGAAAATTACGAGGCCCGCTCCGGCCTGTTTCAGCACTCGATGAATCTCCTCCGCCGAGTGGGCGCCGGCCAATTGACGCGCGAAAAGATAGTCGTGCCAGGATGCGACATACGATTCCGCGTCCAGCTCCGCGATGTCCGAGGTTTCGATGAAAGCCACTGGTTGTCCTGGAAAGTGCGAGTTCAAAAACGGTATCAATAGGCGGACCGGAGCGATTCCCTCAATGTAGGCTGCACGTGCTAGACCGGTGAGCGGCCACAAAGCGAGATCTTTGTGATACCAGCCCGAAGCCGGCAGAAAGGCGATGTTCAGCAATACCACCGCAATTGCGGTGACAGACAGCAACCGGTACAGCCGCGGCACGTATTGCCGCACACGGGCGAACACCAAACCTATCACGAGGCAGAGCAGCGGCATTACCGGGTAGAGATATCGCACGTTCGCCTGCTCCTCGAAAACCGCAACCATGTAGATGAAGGAAGCAGCCATGGCGGCCCATCCGGCATACGGCCAATGCGCGCTCAACATCACGGCCGCGAGGGGCAGAAATATCAGCGACTGAAATCCGAAAGCACCCGCTTGCCCTTCCAGATATTGCTCCGTCCGGAAGGTCAGTTGGTAAAGGGTGTCCCATTGGAAGGGTTTTCGGAAACGCATGTCGCTCGACTGGCCCGTTTGATCGAAATACGGCGAGTGGAAGATGGTGTTCAACAAAGGAAACACCGGATTTCCGGTTTTGATCAAAGCTGTAGCGTAAGGCTGGATGCCTATCAGGATGAAGCAGGCCATCGTGATGAGCAGGAGCCGGGCCGGCCGCGTGATTTTTCCGGAACGGATTCCCACCCACAGGTCATACAGAAGGAAGACCGACACCGGCAGGATATAAACAGCGGCAAGCAGCTTCGTCGCCAGTGCCGCACCCGCCAACAGCGCGGCAAGGTAGAGATGCGAAGCCTGCCAAGTATCCCGGAAGCGCAACATGCAGGCGAAGGCCGCTAACAGCAACGCCATCCAAACGTTTTCGACGAAAAGAGACCCGGACACCAACTGTACCAGCGGTGTGGAGGCAAACAGCGTCACGCACAGGAACGCATCGCGGCGGGACAGATGCCGCCGCAGCAACTCGAAGAGTACGGCAACGCCCGCCAGAAGCATGGCGAAATTGATCAGGCGCGCGGCATACTCTTTCCCGAGCAGATAAGCCGCCGTATAGCACCATTCGCCTCCCATCGGCATGACACCCCAGGTGAAGCGGGTCACGTCGAAGTTCCAATAACCGTGCCGGGCCACCCATGCCGGAACCGCAAGGTGCATCGCCAGTCCGTCGGCGCTCACCTCCGGTTTCAGGACGGCGAGGAGATGAAGCACGATGATGAAGCCGATGAGGCTCACGAGCAGGTATTCGGCCGGATGTGATGGATAGTCTGAGGGAGTCAGGCAGCGGCGGAGTGCCGCGACCACTCTCGGCCTGTTCAGAAGAAGGGGTCCGCCGAGCAATATGAAATAGAAAAGCGGCCTGTTGACGGGAAAATGGGCGGCGATGCCTATGAGCCCGATATATACGGCCGCACCGGTGAGAAATGACAGCGCGGCATCGAAGCTGCCGCCGTGATGAGGCTTTGAGCGGAGCAGGTCGCCGAGTGCGCAGCAGGAAAGAACGAAAAGAAGCCCCGCCGCTACAGCGATGGGTCCTGTGGCCACGCCGGCGTAGCAAAGTCCAAGAATGGCCAGGGCAGGTCCAAAGAATTTCCGCCAGGGAAAGCAAGACGCGGCCAGCACGACGTACCCGCCTGACACCGCAAGCAGACGTTCCAAACCTGTGCGAGTCCAGATCTGCTGGGCGAACAGCCGCTCGGTAGCCAGCCCGTACGCGAATACCGCCGTAGTTCCCGCAAACACCGTCCAAAGAACGGGACGGAGCAAGCCGGCAGCGTTGTGTTCTGTCATGCTCTGGTCAGCGCCAGTGCGATCACGGCTGCGATGGTGGCGGCGTTACCAGCCAAGGCCCACCATAAACGTTTCTCGAGTATGCGAGTCTGCCGCTCCAGATGGGCAATCTGAAGATTTGTGCGGGCCATCCCCTCACTGATTTCGCGTACGCCCGCGAGGCTGTTCTGTAGGCCGCCCTCCAGCCGGACCGCCGCCGCTTCCACTGCTTGAAGCCGCGGAATCAATTCATCCAGCGGGTCCGGTATCGCCTCGCCCGTGTTTTCCGGCGCTGTGGCGCGAGGACTTTGCGGTTCCGGCTGTGTGCCCGGCTTCCAACCTTTTGCGGCTTTCGCCAACAGATCGGAAAGAATGGCCTGGCCCCGCTCCGTCTGAAAAAACCCGATTAGCCAGGAGATGATCTGCTTCTGGAGCATAAGACGTTAGCGTATGACTGCGCCGCGCGCCTCGGCAAGCGCCCGCGGGCTAAGATAGGTAGTTGACCGGCACACCGGCCGTCCCGCTGATCGATGGATCTCGCAAAGCATCTGAAGTCTTCGATCGATATCGTCAAAGTAATTGGCGAGTATGTGCGCCTGCGCCGGACCGGCGGCGCGGGACGCTACATGGGCCTGTGCCCGTTTCATACCGAGAAGACGCCGTCTTTCAGCGTCAACGGGACGCATCAATACTACTACTGCTTCGGGTGTAACGCCAAGGGAAGCGTCATCGACTTCGTGATGCAGTTGGAAGGCCTTACGTTTTTTGAGGCCGTTAAAGCCCTTGCGGAACGTTTCGGTGTCGCGTTGCCGCGCCGGGCCGAGTACTCCGACGAGCAAACCAAACTCCGGGCCGCGCTCTATCAGATGCACGAGTTGGCCGCACGGATCTACCGCTCAAATCTGAATTCAGCGGCGGGCTCCGATACTCGTGACTATCTGGCGCGCAGGGGCCTCAGTCCGGCCACCATCGAGGAGTTCGGGTTGGGGCTGTCCGATAACTCCTGGCAGACCCTTACACGGCGCTTCGAACAGGAAGGCTTCTCGCGCGAGCAAATGGAAGCTTCGGGACTGGTCTCGTTGCGTCAGGATGGCAGCGGTTTTTTCGACCGGTTTCGCGGGCGGTTGATGTTCCCCATCCACGATGAGCCGGGGCGTATCATCGGCTTCGGCGGACGTGCCATGGCCACGGGCGACGAACCGAAGTATCTGAACTCTCAGGAAACCCTTCTCTATCGTAAGAGGCATGTCCTTTATAACCTCCACCGCGCGAAAGCCAGCATCCGGAAACAGGAGCGGGTGATTCTCGTTGAAGGGTATATGGACGTCATCGGCGTCGCGGCGGCGGGCATTGGCGAGGTAGTTGCCGGCTGTGGAACTTCGCTCAAAGACACGCAGGTTCGAATGATACACCGTCACTGCGACAGAGTTGTAGTCAATTTCGATCCCGATACCGCCGGAGCGAATGCAGCCGAACGTTCCATCGATATCCTGCTTGATGAAAAACTCAACATTCGGATTCTCGAACTCGAAGAAGGTCTGGACCCGGATGAGTATATCCAGCGATTCGGCGCGAATCGTTACCGCGAAAAGGCGGACAAAGCGGCAGGCTATTTCCACTGGCTCGCGGACCGTGCCCGCGCTAAACACGACGACGGTACGGCGCAAGGTAAGTGGGCGGCCTTCCAGTCGGTGTTGCCGGCGATTGTAAAGAACTCCGACAAGCTGGAACAGGCGGCGGTGGCAAACGATATCGCATCCTATCTCGGTGTTGACGCCAATCTGGTGCGCGACCGTTTGCGTAGCACCGGCTATGAAAGCCGCGGCCGCGCGGAAAAGCGGGCTGAATCGAACCTTCCGCCTGTCGAAAGGATCCTGCTAAATCTGCTGCTCGCGGACCGTGGAGTTCGCGAAGAGATTATTCCGGAAATGGTTGCACTGCCGGGAAGGGAACAGTTGCAGGCACGACGGCTATTTGAAACCATCTGCGCGTTATATACGCAGCAGGGGGACTTCACTTTTGAAGATGTCGGAGCACGCCTTGATGACGCCGGAAAGGCCCTATTGACATCGGTGATATTTGCCGATGAAGTGGGAGGAGAGAGTGGTTCGCTCGAGCAGGCAAGAGCGTGCCTGAGGGAGTTGCGGCTTGGCTGCCGCAAAACAGCCGAATCGGCGTTGCGCTCGAAGATCCGAGCGGCGGAAAAGGCTGGAGATATAGCGGAAGCGTTGCGGCTGACAGAGGAATTGAGCCGCTTACAGCGGGAAGTGAACGTGTAATGCGACGTTATTGTAGAATAGCGGGAACGTAGTAAACCCGGGTGTTCACTGTACGCTCGCGTTTTAGGGATATCCAGTGGCGGGTGAGGAAAAATACAGTCGTCTGAAGAGCCTTCTTGACCTTGGGAAGGAGAAGGGGTTTGTCCTGTACGACGACGTCAGCGAGTTCCTTCCGGACGATATAGCCGGTGGTCCGGAACTCGATGACATTCTTACGGATCTCGACTCGGCCGGTATCGAGATTCTGGACGAGCCGAAGAAGAGCATCGACGGCGACGACTATTCCGATGCCGACCTCTCACAGGAATTCGGCGAGAAGACTAACGACCCCGTCCGCATGTACCTCCGGGAGATGGGCACCGTTCCGCTGCTTACACGCGACGGAGAGATAGAACTGGCGCGCCGCATCGAGCACGGGCAGAAGGCAGTCCAAAAAGCCCTTTCCCGCTCGCCGTTGATCATTCGAGAGATTCTTCATCTCGGTTCGACCCTTAATCCGGAAGACGGCTCGATTCGCGATATTCTGTCGCTTCCCGATCTGCTGCTCACCGATGATGCTGCCGTTGAACATGCACTGCGGTTCCTGGCTGCGCTCGCGGAAATCGAGGTTCACTACAGGCGCGCGCAACAGTACCGCCTGCGGATGCAGTCGGCGTCGAGCTCATTGAGACCGAAGCAGATTCGCGGGCTGCGCTTCTCACTGGCCAGAGAACTGGTAGTGGTCTCCCAAATGGTGCGTGATCTCCAACTCAGCCCCATCATCCGGCGGAGGCTCGCCGGTTGTTTGCGCCGCACGGTAGAGGAGTTTCGCGATCTGGAGCGAGATCTCGCCCGCGCACAGAGGCGGTCGGAAGAAACTGCCAACGCTTCCGCATCGCCGCAGCGGGAGGGGAGGCGGGAACTTCGGCAATTGGCCGCCCGCCTGGAGCAGCTTGAACAGGAGCGCGGCGCCAACTCCACCGAGCTCCGGCGCACCTTGCAGATCGTGGAACGTGGGGAAGCGGAGGCCGAGCTCGCAAAGAAGCAGCTTATTGAGGCGAACCTCCGCCTGGTGGTCTCCATCGCGAAACGGTACACCAACCGTGGGCTGCAATTCCTCGACCTGATACAGGAAGGCAACATCGGCCTGATGAAAGCGGTGGACAAATTCGATTACCGCCGCGGCTATAAGTTTTCCACCTACGCCACCTGGTGGGTACGCCAGGCCATTACGCGCGCCATTGCGGACCAGGCCCGAACCATCCGCATTCCCGTGCACATGATTGAGACCATCAATAAGCTGGTGAGGACCCAGCGGATGCTCCAGCAGAAACTGGGACGCGACCCCACCACCGAAGAACTAGGCAGAGAACTCGAATTGCCGGTCGGGAAGGTTCGTAAAGTTTTACGGATCGCTCAGGAGCCCATTTCTCTGGAGACGCCCGTCGGAGAAGAAGAAGAATCGCACCTTGGAGATTTTATTGTCGACCGGCGGGTAACATCGCCATCGGAAGCGGTCATCAATCTCAACTTGCGCGAGCAGACGGCGGAGGTCCTCAAGACACTCAGCCCCCGCGAGGAAAAGATCATTAAAATGCGGTTCGGTTTGCAGGACGGAAGCGAACACACGCTTGAAGAAGTCGGCCAGCATTTCGCCGTCACGCGGGAGAGAATCCGGCAAATCGAAGCCAAGGCTTTGCGTAAACTGCGCCATCCCAGCCGCAGTCACCGGCTGCGCGCCTTTCTGGATACGTCCTGTCACGAGTAGATCCGTCTTACCTCGCCGCGAATAGCGGCCGGCACGAGGTGCTCCCAAGGTTCTCCGTGAGCAATACGTGCGCGCACCTGGCTCGCGGAACACCCGCTGTAATCCCGGTCTAAGTTCAGGTTGTGAATTCTGCTCCGGAATTCCGCAGGGGCCTCGTACACACCCTCGCGCCCGGCTACAAGCATCTCGAACTCGACGAGCATTTTCGCAAAAGCTCCAGGCTCACCGTAGTCCCACATGGCGATGCGTTCGGCGGCGTCACGCCCACACAGGAAATAAAGCTGTGTGGCCGCGCCATACACTATGCGGCATTCCCTGGCGATATCGATGAATAGCCCCCCCTGGGTCGAGGCCACAGAGCACCGCGTGCCTTCCGCCATCCGCAGCAGCAGGTGAATGCGGTCCTCGAATCCCGCACCGGTGCTGTACTCTTTGTGGGGAAAGGCTTCAGGCAGCACATAAAGCACCTCATCCACCAGGGGGATTGCCGCCATTGCCATCGCTTCATGCGCAATCGTCGGCGGGTTAAACGTACCCGGGAGGATGGCGAGGCGCGTCGTCGAAGCGCAGGCGCGCCGGAACAAGCGCATACCTATCCAGTGTACGGTTCCGTTGATGCGGTTGCGGTAAAGTTAGTTGGAGAAACCCATGTTCACCTGGATATGCCAGAAATGTGGTGCGGAGGTTCCACCGTCATATTCGGAGTGTCCGAACTGCGCTCCAAAGCCGGAAGGACAAAGGGAACCGGAACCGGTGCCGGGAGACCCTCCACCTTCGCTCGCAGCCGCACCGCCGCGCGAGCAGGAGAAGGAAGTGAAGCCTGCACAGCAGCCGGGCGCGAAGGCTGCGCTTCCCGGATGGCTGGTCGCGCTGATCGTGGCCGGCGTGGTAACCGGCGTCGGCGCGCTCGCGTATTTCTACTTTCTGCCCGCCGTGCGTTCCCGGTCTCAGGCAGCCGCACCGGCGACGCGGCTGGAGCCCGTGCCGGCGACATCTGAAAGTCCGATTGCCAAACACCTGGAACTTACCGGAGTCCGTATCACGGAAGATGCGCGGAAACGTGTGGAAGTCCGCCTGATTGTTGTCAACCACTCTGCCGCCGAGATTCCCGACCTGGAGTTATCGGTGGACCTGAAACCGTCGAATGCTTCGCCTCAGACCAAACCGGTGGCCAGTTTCAATATGAAAGTTCCGGGATTGGGCCCTTTCGAGGCCAAGGAAGTGGTGACAACCGCTAAAACAGAACTGCGGGCTTACGAGATTCCGGACTGGCAGTTTCTGGCGGTGCACTTCCGTGTGATGTCACCTAAATGAGGGTGCTGCCGCTATGCTGACGCTGGTAAAACCTGTAAAACCGAAGACGCGCGCCGAGCGCAGGCTACGCGTGGAGGCGATCCTTTCCAAGCTTGATGAGATGTATCCCGAGGCCACCTGCGCGCTGGCGCATCACACGCCCTGGGAACTCCTGGTGGCCACCATCCTCTCCGCGCAGTGCACGGATAAGCGTGTAAATGAGGTCACCCCCGGGCTGTTCCGCAAGTATCCCACGCCGCGAGACTTTGCCGCGGTGAGCGAGGCGGAGTTGGCCCGCGATATCCGCTCGACCGGATTTTTTAACAATAAGGCAAAATCACTCATTGGAGCCGCGCGAAAAATCATTACCGATTTCGGCGGTGAGGTTCCCCAATCCATGGACGAAATGCTCACCATACCGGGAGCCGCGCGAAAAACAGCTAACGTTGTGCTCGGTACCGCCTTCGGCATCGCTTCCGGAATTGTAGTGGACACGCACGTACAGCGGGTTTCGCGGCGGCTGGACCTTACACGCAACACCGAGCCGGCTAAGATCGAACAGGACCTCGTAAAAATCATTCCGAAAGCGAAATGGATTCTGTTCTCCCACCAGATCATCCATCACGGCCGCGCGCTCTGTATCGCGCGAAAACCGAAATGCGCTGAGTGCAGCCTCTACAGTCTGTGCTATTCGAAAGATAAGACGGCCTAGCGACGCTCTTGCAGGCGAGTATGAGCGCAAGTCGCTTGCGTCGCCACAGCATGCCTCCCGGCTTACTGCCGCCGAAGTATGAAACCGGCGCTGGATATCGCCCGGTTGCACCCATATGAGTTTTCATCCCTGTCCGGTGCTCAGAAACTCACCTTCAGGGCGAACTGCAGGATACGCGGATCATCAGCACTCTCAATCCGTCCGAATCGAGCGGGCACACGCTGAACGTTATACGGCCTGCTGAAGTTCGGCCGGTTAAACACGTTAAAGAACTCCGAGCGGAACTGCACCGACAGTCTTTCCTTCACCGGGAATGATTTGATAAGCGCCAGGTCGAAGTTCGCCAGTCCTGGCCCGCGGAGTAGACTGCGGGGGGCCGTGCCGAACGTGCCGAGTTTGTTCGGTGTGAATGCGGCCGTATTGAAGTACTGGTTGATCCGGTCGCCGCGCGGCCGGCCGTTATCGAGGTAGGGGTTGCCGATGAGATCGGCGAAATCCGAGTTGATTCCGCTGAGCGAGTTGTCCACGCCCGACAAGACCGAGAAGGGGCGGCCGCTCTGCAAGGTCAAAATACCGGACGACTCCCACCCGCCGAACATCTGCCGCATCCAGGCGGCGTGCCTTGAGAGCCGTGGCAAGGCCCAGAAATAGGAGAGCACCATCCGGTGCGGCACGTCGAAGTCCGCCAAGCCCTGTGTGGCTCGCCGGTTGCCGGGGACGGGCTGGGCCCCGAAGCCGGGCGAAACGTCCGTCGAGTACTGATCGATAGCCTTCGACCAGGTGTAGTTTGCCTCGAGCGAAAGGCTCTGCGTCATGCGCCGTTCGAGCGACATTTGCAGAGCATGATAGCTCGATGTTGCACCGGGAAATGCGACTAGAACGCGCGTATAGTCCCGGTTGTACGGGCGTCGGGCTTGAATGTTCTGCACCGACGAGTTCCCGGGCACATATCGTGCGTAGTTTATGTCCTCCGGATACGCCAATCGGCGGCCCAAATTACCCACGTAACTGGCGCGCGCGACTGTATTCGGCATGACTTCACGCTCAACGGTCAGATTGAAGCTCTCCTGGTAGGAGGGAACAAAGCCTTCGCCAAAGCTCCCGAATGTCCCGAGAGGTGTAAAAATCGGCGAATCCGCCGGCGGAGTGAACGGTGCGAAGGAGGCTGGGAACGGGTTGGCCGCTCCCGCGTAAGGGTCATCGAACTTGATGCCGTTCATGGTTACCTGTGGGCTGAATGGCGCCGAGTTAACGAAGCCGTTATAGATGGCGGTGAATTGAGGGTTCCAGAACAATCCAAAGCCGCCGCGGACCACGGTCTTACCACCGCCCGGACGCCAGGCGAAACCGAAGCGCGGGGAAATCGATCCGTAATACGTCTCAAAACCACCTTCGGGACAGCCTTGGTCACCCGCGCTGAGGTAGCCCGGGGGCGAATTTGGAAAGCGCGTTGACTGCATCCCCGGCCGGAAGCACTGGAGTCGTCCAAGGGCGTCCGAAAAGGGAAACGTCGGGTCCCAACGCACACCGAAATTGAGAGTGAGATTCGAGGCGGCTCGGAAATCGTCCTGCAGGAACAGACCGAAACGCGTGCCCGAGAGATCCTTGTACTCACCTCCGCCCTGCCACAGTTGGTATACCTCACCAAGGAGAAAGTCCGCCGTTGCGACACCGGTGATCGACCCGTTGAAATCGAAAAATCCGAACTGGCGGTACTGGTTCCTGATTTGGTTCCGGCTGCGAATCACCTCGCCGCCAATCTTCAACTCGTGCCGCCCACGGATATTCGTGAGCGTGTCCGAAAGATGCCAGTCCGAGTCCTCGATCTGGTACGGCCAACTGGGGGTGGCGGAGAATGCGCCGGACACGTTGATGTAGAAGCCGGCGGGCTTAGTCATGGCGATCCCT
Source organism: uncultured Acidobacteriota bacterium (assembly GCA_900696665.1). Classification (GTDB taxonomy): domain Bacteria; phylum Acidobacteriota; class Terriglobia; order Bryobacterales; family Bryobacteraceae; genus CAADGY01. Next base: position 29,550 of record CAADGY010000306.1, on the reverse strand, counting down.
TTCATGCCCGCTTTTGCCCAATTAATCGGGTACTCGAAGCCGCCCCAGTCATCGCTGCGGCCGCGATAGCGGTAGGCGAATGTCGCACTGTTGATCACAGTCGCAGAAGCGGTGAACAAGTGATTCAAGGACGCCTGGCGGTAAGGCTGGGTATTGTTACGGACCAAGGGGATCGTAATGTCGTTCTCGTCAACCCGGAATGGAACCTTCGAAACAGTCTGGAAGTACTTTCCGGATAAGAGATGCCGCGACAGATTGTAGTCGACGCGCGCGGTGTACTCGTTCCCGTCCCTAACCGTCGGCGAGCCGATCAGCCGCCTGCCGTCGGGGGCGTCAGGGACCGGAATGTAATTCAGGAAGGCTGTAGACACCTTACTGAAGCGCGAGACCGGGACTTGGTTGTTTGGAAACGGCTGGCCCGTCATGGGGTCCCTGATCGTCCTGCCCACTGCCGAAAAATCGCCCGAGCGCATGGCTGCGGTCGGAAGGAACTGGGGACTGAGCCGCGGATCGCTCCGCAACGTAGTGCCCTGATAAGCGGCGAAAAAGAATAGCTTGTCCTTCACCACGGGCCCGCCGAGGGTCGCTCCGTACTGGTTGCGTTTTAGAGAGTCCCTGCTAACGGCAAAGAAATTGCGCGCATTCAAAACGGCGTTGCGCATGAACCAGAAAGCTGAGCCATGGAATTCATTCGTGCCGGATTTCGTCACCACGTTGACGACGGCGCCCGTAGCGTTTGCGTATTCTGCCGTGAAATTGCTGCGCTGTACGCTGAACTCCTGCACGGCATCAGGATTCGGGAAAGTGCCGCTCCAATTCCGGTAGGTGCTCGTGTTGTAGCCGCCATCCATGAGGTAATAGACGCCATTCTGGCGGCTGCCATTGACGGCATAGGCTACCCCTTCTCCACCGGCCGACGAATCCGCCGTCTTAATTGCCCCTGCCTGCACGCTTATCAATTGCACCATGTCGCGTCCGTTCAGCGGCAGGTTTGTAATCCTCTCCTGGTCAACCAGCCCGCGCAGCGTTCCCGTTTGTGCCTCGATAAGCGGTGCGGAACCGGTCACCGTAACGGATTCGGTAATCTGGCCCAGTTGCATACCAACATCGATGGTGGGCTTATCATTCACTGCGAGCCGGATACCGGTACGGACATACCGTTGAAATCCCGGCGATTCGACAGCTAGCCGGTATTCTCCGACCGGTAACAGCGGAAATGAGAAAGCGCCATCCCCGCTGGTTGAGCGGGTCTGCGAAAGTCCGGTACCTACGTTTGTGACCGTGACGGTCGCACCGGCGACGACTGCTCCCGACACATCTCTTACAGTTCCCACGATTGCCGCTGAAGACTGTGCCACCGCTACTTCTGGTGCCAGCAGGCACAGGCTGAACAACATGGAAAAATAAAGACACAAAACTGACCGCCAGCCGGTCTGATTTAAGCTCACCGCGGGAGCCTCCTTTGAGTGACTGGAAGTATATCACAACGTTTTCAGCAGGGATGCAGTTCAGGACTCGGGCACGTAGTAGTTGCCGCTTCACGCGCGCCAAATGGTAAGAAGCAGGGACCTGTCGAGATCCAACGGAATCTGACAGTACCACATCCCAGATCGATTATTGCGGCCTGGATGCCGGACCTCAATGAGGCCGGCCGCGGAAGGCGCGGAGACACACCCTATTGCTTCCGGCCCGCCCTCTGCCGCGGCCTCGCTTTCCGCTCTCTATGAGCGGTAGCACTCAACACTTGCTGGTCAGGAACTGCTTAATAGACCGGATCGCCTGCCGGCTTCGATGATGGTTTTCAATCAGGGCGAATCGCACGAACCCTTCGCCGAGCGGGCCAAAGCCGATTCCGGGCGATACCGCAACCAGGGCCTTCTCCAGCAACTGCTTTGAAAATTCCAGCGAGCCAAGGTGCTGGAATCTTTCCGGAACCGGCGCCCACACGAACATGGAACCGCGCGGAGGCGGCACGGGCCAGCCGGCGCGGCACAGCCCCTCGATCAACAGGTCACGCCTGTTCTGGTACAACGTACGAATCTGATGAGTATCCTCTTCGCACTCCCGCAAAGCGATGATGGAAGCAATCTGAATGGGCTGGAAAATCCCATAGTCCAGGTAGCTCTTGATGCGGGCCAGAGCCGCGATCATTCTCCGGTTTCCCAGACAGAACCCAACCCGCCAACCTGCCATGTTGTAGCTCTTCGAAAGCGAAAAAATCTCAACGGCGTGCTCTTTCGCCCCTTCCACCTGAAGGATGCTAGGTGGCTGATAGCCGTCAAAACCAAGATCCGCGTAGGCGAAATCGTGAACAACCATCGTCCCGTGATGAGCGGCAAGCCGGATGATTTCGCGGTGAAAGTCGAGATCGACACACTGCGTCGTAGGGTTGTGCGGGAACGAGATCAGAATCAGTTTCGGCTTTTTCGAAAGGCTCGAGTAAAGCTGCTCCAGGCCGTTCAGGAATGCTCCCGGGTTCGGCATCGGAACCATGCAGGGCATGCCATCGGCCATCGCGACGCCATATTGGTGAATCGGATACGCCGGATTCGGTGACACCACCGGATCGCCCGGCCCGATCACGGCAAACAGAAGATGCGCCAGGGCGTCTTTAGCTCCGATGGTTGCAATCGCCTCGACGTCCGGGTCCAGGTCCACCCCATAATTTCTCTTGTAACGCTTTACAATCTCCTGCCGCAGCTTGGGAATACCTTTGGAAAGAGAGTAACGGTGGTTACGCGAATTCCGTACGGCTTCAATCAGCTTGTTGACGACAGCGCGCGGCGTAGGCCCATCGGGGTTGCCCATGCCGAAATCCACCACGTCTTTCTGCTCGGAGCGCAGCCGCGCTTTCATCTCGTTTACAACGGCGAACACGTAGGGGGGCAGTTTCTCAATTCTGTAAAACTCCCCAGGGTCCGAAAAGGACATAGCTACTATTGTAAATGGAGACTATACAACGTGAGCGTACTCAGCCCCGGAGCTCTCTTGAACGCGGCGATCTTCGCCATAGTGGGACTCGTTCTATTTGCGGTGGTCCTGTCCATGATCGAGAAATTCATGCCGAAACTGATCTGGACCGAAGTCATCGAAAAACAGAACTTGGCGGCGGCGTTGCTGGCAGGCGCCATCGCGATCGCACTGGCTCTCATTGTTTCCTCCGCCGTGCATTAACCAAAAATCGCCTCGAAGGCGTCCTCGATGAACGGGTACTGAAACCGGAACCCCGCGGCCACCGCCGCATGAGGCAGCACTCTCTGGCTGGAGGTCAGGACGTCAGCCATCTCCCCATACAACAGCTTCAGCGCCAGCACCGGCACCGGCAGGAACGCGGGCCGGTGCAGAGCCTTTGCCAGCGCGCGGGTGAAATCAGCATTCCGGACCGGGTTCGGCGTGGTGCCATTGACGGGTCCGGAAAGCAGCGGTTCCTCCACTGCGAACCGTATCAACTCCACAAGGTCATCGGCGTGGATCCACGACATCCACTGTTGTCCATCGCCAAGCCTGCCTCCCACGCCGAGCCGGAAAGGCGTGAGCATCTGGCGGAGCGCACCACCTTCGCGCCCCAGCACGATGCCGCTACGGATCGTCACCACCCGGACGCCTGCCGCGCTGGCCTGTTGAGCCGCCCGCTCCCACTCCACGCAGATATCCGTGAGAAAGCCGGTTCCCGGCAGGGACGCTTCTGTCAGCAGATCTTCGCCGCGCGAACCGTAATAGCCGATGGCGGACGCCGACACGAGCGTTCGTACCTGCTTGCCGGTCGCCTCAATCCGGCTCACCAGGTTGCGCGTGCCCTCGCTGCGGCTTTTGCGAATCCGCCGTTTCGCTTCCACCGTCCATCGTTGCGCGATCGGCTCCCCGGCGAGATGCACAACAGCTACGGTCTTTTCGAAAGCTTCCACCGGAGGCGCCCCATTCATCACATCCCAGGTGGAGAACGCAAACTGCTTTGCCCGTCCTGTTGGGGGTTTTCTCGCCAGACCGTGAACGGAGTGTCCCCGCGTGGCGAGGCGCTCCATGAGACGGGTCCCAATAAAGCCGCTCGCGCCCGTCACGGTAATGTTCATTGGACCGTCCCGCTACAATAAAGCTATACCATGCGAGCCTGGAACCGGGCGAAGTTGCTCTGGGGGTACCTGCGGCGAAAATCGGAGATCGGCGGATTGCCGGTAGAGTTCATCGTCGAGACCACCGCGAAGTGCAACCTCTACTGCCCGATGTGTCCCCGCGAGACCCACAAGCAGCCCAAGGCGGACATGGCGGACCATATTTTTGAGAGGCTGGTTCGCGAGTCGGGCAAAACCGGCGAACACATGATGCTGATCGGTCTCGGCGAGCCTTTCATGGATCGCCGGATCTTCGATCGTATCGAGTACTGCGAACGGCACGGGATCTCCACGCTGCTCTCCACCAACGGCACCTTCCTCGACGAGAAAATGTCGGAGCGTATTCTCGAGAGCACGCTCGAGCACATCACTCTGAGTTTCGACGGAGCCACCAAAGAGTCGTACGAATACTATCGCAAGGGAGCGAAGTTCGAAAAAGTGCGCGAAAATTTCGTGCGCTTTGCCCGCATGAAGCACGAACGCAAGTCGAAAATGCAGATCGTCGTGCAGATGGTGCGCATGGAGCGCAACTGGGACGAAGTGGAAGAGTTCACCCGTTTCTGGCGTGCTGTTCCCGGCGTCGACCAGGTACGCATCAAAGCGGACGAAACGAATGTGTTAGACCCTGCTTCCGCCCACGCGGCTGAGGATTGGAAATATCCCTGCCACTATCTTTGGCGGGGTCCCCTGTATGTCAAGCAGAATGGCGACGTCTACCCGTGCTGCCAGAGCTACATGCTGGATGGCGCCCCGGTGGGGAATATCGAAACGGAATCGCTTGACAGCATCTGGAATTCCGTCGAGATGCAGCGGATGCGGCGGCTACACGCCGAAGGGCGTGCCGGCGAGATCGATATCTGTTCGCGTTGTTGCACGACGATTCCGCACCCGGCGCTGGTGGCGGGCAGCCTGCTGCTCCACGGCCGCACCGTTCGCAGGCTGTTGCCGCTTGTCGAGCGGCTGGCGTATTTTTCAAAGATGCCGGCGCGGCTGCTACGGCCGCCGAAGCCTCCTAATCGCCGGCAGGAACTGGTGCAGATATCCGGGCCGCCGGGGAAGGGCTCGCCAGCGGATTCCTGAGGTTGCGTTCCGCGTAATATCCCGGCCTCACCCGTTCTACGATCTGGGCCACGGGTCTTTCCAGCACCTCGAAGAACGGCCGTGGGTACAAGCCGATCCAGAACGCCCACACCAGCAGTGGCGCGAAGACTGCGATTTCGCGAGGCGACAAATCCTTCAGCCCTGTATTCTTCTCCGGAACCTCCCCAAGCATGGTTCGCTGATAAAGCCAGATCAGGTAAGCGGCGCCGAGCAGAATTCCCACCACGCACCAGAACGCCCAGTTGAATGACATCTGAAAGACCCCTTGCAGGATCGTAATCTCACCGATAAATCCGTTCAGCGGCGGCATTCCCATGGAGCTCAGCGCGGTGATGAGGAACACGATCGCAAACACCGGCATGATGCGCAACAGCCCGCCGTATTCTGAAATCTCGCGTGTGTGCCGCCGCTCGTAGACCACTCCCACGATAAGGAACAACATGCCGGTGGAGATGCCGTGGTTGATCTGCTGGAGAATCGATCCGGCAATCCCGGCCGGGTTCAGGGCGAAGATTCCAAGCGTGCAAAAGCCAAGGTGGCTGACGGAGGAATAAGCCACCAGCTTTTTCCAGTCCTTCTGCATCAAGCTCACCAGCGCCCCGTACACAATGGCGATAATCGACAGCACCGCCATAATGTTCACGATAGTTGGATTCTTGGCCGCGTCCGGAAGCAGCGGAAGCGAGAACCGCAGGAATCCGTAAGTGCCCATTTTCAGCAGAACGCTGGCAAGAATCACCGAGCCCGCCGTCGGCGCCTCCACGTGGGCGTCGGGAAGCCATGTGTGGAACGGCCACATCGGCACCTTCACGGCGAAGCCCAGAAAGAACGCCCAGAACACCCACCACTGCACCGTCCCGGAAAGATCGGTTTGCAGAAGGTCCGCGATGTTGAATGTCAGCACCTGGAACTGCGAGTAGTGCTCGAAGTACAGCATCAGGATTCCGAGCAGCATCAGCACAGACCCGATCAGGGTATAAATGATGAACTTGATGGCTGCATAAACCCGGCGCGGCCCGCCCCAGATTCCGATGATGAAATACATCGGCACCAGAACGAGTTCCCAGAACACGAAGAACAACAGAAAATCGAGCGCCATGAAAACGCCGAGCATGCCGACCTGCAGCAGAAGAAAGTAAGCGTAGTATTCCTTAAGCCGGATCTGGATGGCATTCCAGCTCGACAGGATCGCGAGAAACCCCAGCAAGGCGGTCAGCACCACCAGCAGCAGGCTGAAGCCATCGATGCCCAGGTGGTAGGAAGCGCCCAGCGAGGGAATCCAGTCCGCCTTCTCGACGAACTGAAAATCCTTCGTACGATCGAACCTGAAAATGAGAGGCAGGCACACCAGGAAACCGGCAAAGGAGGCGATATTCGCCCAGAGTTTCACCGCTCTGGCGTTCGACGAGGGAATGAATAGCAGAACAAGCAGGCCGACCAGAGGCGTGAAGAGCACGATCGACAGAATGTGGTCCATAAGAATCGGCTTTCTTGATATTGAAGTCTTATATTATCCCATTCGCGTCACGCAGTGCTCAGGCTAAGCCAGCGCTTCCACCGCGTGCATCGCCACACGGCGTACGTAGTCGTTTTCATCCTTCAACGCGTCCTGAAGAGGACCGATAGCGGAGCGCGCAACACTGCCCATCTCATCCAGCACGATGGCCGCGTGCAGACGCACCCACTGCTCGCCGCTCTTCAATTCCGCGGTAAGCACGGGCAAAGCCGCTTCGGCTTTTCCGGCTTTCCATAATGCGCGTGCCGCGGCAACGCGTACCATGCTGCTCGAATCCTGAAGCGCTTTCCACAAAGCCTCCTCTGCCGCCGCCGCGCCCTTGCCCAGGTTGCCGATTCCCGTGGCGGCCCAATAGCGCACACCAGGCTCGGCATCGCCGAGAGCGGCCGCCATCCTGGCGAGCGCCGGTTTGCCCTGCTCCCCCAGTTCTACCATCCGGCGAAGCCGCCGTGGAAGGTTCTTGTTTTCTGGCTTCCGCAGGATGGCGTAGCGCGAACCGAGTTCCCGGCCGGCCTTCTCCAGTTCGGGTTCCGGTACCAGCGCGAGATCCCTGGATTCTTCCATCCATGTCAGGTGCACTTTGCGGAGCCTCTCCAGCACGCTGCGATGCTCCACGGACCCCGCAAGGTTCTGCGTCTCATGTGGATCGGACTCGGCGTCATAGAGTTCCTCCACCGGTTTGTGTCCGGCCATGAAGTGCGCCGCGGCCGGGGGCAAGGTCCCTGCGGCTTTCACACGCCGCAACTCCTGCATCACAGGACTTTGCTCACAGTAACGGAGGAACTGCGAATAGGGCTTGTAGGCCTCGTAGTTGCGGATGTACCGGTATCGCTTATCACGGACGGAGCGGATGATGTCGTAGCGTTCGTCCATGCGGTCACGCATGCCGAAAACGTATTGGCGTGGGGGTTGCAGTTTCGGACCGAGAAACGCGCGCCCCTGCATATGGCCCGGAATCGGAACTCCCGCCAGGTTCAACACGGTGGGCGCAAGATCGACGAAGCTGACTAACTCCTCGCTCACGCTCCCCGGAGTTCCCTGTCCGTCCCGCCGGAATTTTTCCGGGATGTGGACGATGAGCGGCACATGTGTACTCGATTCATAAAGCCAGCGTTTGGCGCGGGGCAATCCGGAGCCATGGTCGGACCAGTAAAACACGATCGTGTCGCCGGCCAGGCCGTCCTCTTCCAGTTGCCGCAACATATCGCCGGCCCAATAGTCCATCGCCGTATTCAGTTCATAGTGGTTGGCCCACTGGCGGCGCACCACCGGCGTATCCGGATAGTACGGTGGAAGCGCCAGCTTGGCCGGGTCCTGCCGGTCTCGCGGCGTCAGGCGCGCAGTTTGCTTTGCGAACATTTCCGCCGGCGCGCGTATCTGGCTCTCGTGTGTCGCCACGTTGTTGAAGACGGCGAAGAACGGCTGTCCCGCCCCGCGGTTGCGATAATGCGCTTTGCTGCTCGATTCGTCCCAGGCTCCCTCCGGCACGGGAAAATTGTAGTCCGTCTTCTGGTTATTCGTGCAGTAATAACCTGCCCCGCGCAGGTACTCCGGGAAGCACTTCACAAAATCCGGCGGCGGCGCGCTGGAGCGCATGTTCTGCGAGCCGAGCGTGCTTTGATAGACTCCCGTGATAATGCAGGAACGGCTCGGCGCGCAAACTCCGGCGGTGGTGTAGGCGTGAGTGTAGCGCACGCTGCGCTTCGCCAGCGCGTCCAGATTCGGCGTGATCGCGTGGGTATCCCCATAGCAGCCTAACAGCGGCGACATGTCTTCATTCGACAGCCATAAGATATTCGGGCGCGATGCACCGGTTTCGGCGCCGCGAAGCGCCGAAACAGCCAGCGTGTCCGCGATAAATTCACGTCTCGAGACTGGCATGCTTGTTACCTGCTGACATCAGAACTGTAGTTTAAGTTGCCGGCGGTCGAGATACAGTTGCCGCGAAGAGCGCGGCCGGGCCGGAATGTGCAGCAACACCCGCCCTTGAGTTTGTGCCGCGACGTACTCGGCGACCGTTTTCTCCGGGTCGCCATCGGAGATCGCCGGCCCGCCCGTCTCGTGGATCCATAGTTCGGTGACCGAGTTTAGCAGCGCTTCCGTGCGCCCATCGGCACACACCCATTCCCCGCGGCGCAGAATAGCTTTCCAGTTCTTTACTCTGATGAGAACGGGCAATTGCTGATCATAACAAAGACGCGCGTGGAGGCGCTGTTCCGCCGCTTCAAAAACGCAATTCGACGCCGCCGGAAGCAACCAGGCCCGGGTCGCGCTGGGTTCCCGCCGTGCGCCTGGCGGATCCATCCGGTCCGATGGTGGTGCGGTCGAAGCCCAGGTCGCGGCGATGAAACAGGTTTTCAATCCGGCTGAACAGGCTCCAGCGTGACGATGCAACCCAGGCCAGCGAGGCATTAATCTTACTGAAGCTGCCGTAGCGGGTAACCATCACCTCGTCATTCAGCATCTCCTGACTGACGCCGCCGTCATCGTAGTAGCCATAGATAGACAGGATCAGCCGCGGATGCAAATCGACGTGCGACCCGAATCCCGCACTATAGTTCGGTAGCGGAGCAAATCGCAGGTCCACGTCCGCCGCCTCCGGGTTTGTGCTTGCGTCACGATAGCTTCGAAGCCATGTGAAGGAAGCGAACGGACGAAGCCGCCAGATGCGCCACTCCGTCCACAGTTCCGCCCCCCGCGTGCGGGCATCGTCGTAATAGGGCAGGCCCGAATGGCTGTCTCCGAAATTGAACAGGTCCGATTCACGCGCGGAAAAGACCGACACACGGACCCTGCCGGTTCGCTTGCCTCCGAACGATATCGGCTGTTCGAGCCCAACCTCGGTGGTTTCCGTGGTCGAAGGATCCAGGCCCGCTGCCGGATGCCGCCGTATAAACCGCCCGCCGCCCCACCACAGATAAAACGCTTTGTTCAGTTTGTATCCCGTGGACCACGACCCAAAGAGCCGCGTCTGAGTCGCCGGCACAATCCAGGCGGCGCCCACATCATAAAGCACGCGCGCATCGTTGCGGAAGCCGTTGCCGATGTTGGCCACACGCACACCTCCGTTCAGCGTGACGGCACGGCTTATTGCAAGCGAATTGCGCCAGTAGCCCGCCTGCTCGCGGAACGAGAAGCTGATAGGCGATGCGGTGGTATCCCGGAACCGGTCCCAGGTGAAATCGCCGCCACCCGATGCCGTATAGGAAACGGAGTCCGTGATGGGAGTGCGCCAGTTGAAAGTACTGAACGCGCGGGTCGCTCGCTGGGGCCGGTTGCGGCGGGAGAGCCCGACCGGAATGCCGGCTGCAAAGTCCTCGATGCGGTTCTCGTGAAACCAGTTCTGCGTGACTCCGAGACCGAAGTCGAGATCCTCCGATCTCCTCCAGTTGTAGCGCGTCGCCAGGAAATGGTTGCTCTTGTCCGTGTGAAATTCGCGGCGCGCGGGCTGCCCCGCTATGCTCGCATTCTGAAAATAGTCGTGGCGCTCGCCGCCTCCCGCGTACATTGTTTCCCACCGTGAGGACTGCGTCACGCGCACACCAACCTTTGCTACTCCCGAGCCAAGCCGCAGTCCTTCGATGGGCCGGGGAAAAGTATCGTACGCTGTGCCATAATCCGCCAGCGAGCTTTGTCCCGCCACGTAATAATCCACACGCCCGAATCCTCCGCCGGTATCCGCCATCGCGATGCCTTCCCCCAGGCTGAGCATTTCCAGACGCACCGACGAAGTGATGTTTCCCGCCGAGCCGCGGCGGATCTGATTGCGGACCACGCCGCCCGATGCCTGCCCGTACGACACGCCAAGCCCGCCCGTCGCCACACTGAGCGATTCGACAGCGATGGAGGGAATGACCGAAGAGAACCCCGCGGTATAGCCGCCGTCCTCCGCATTGACCGGAGTGATGTTGATGGCCGGGTAGTCGTCAATCGTTTCGACGATGCCCCAAGCGTGGCCGCCCCGGATGTGTGTCGGCAGGCTGAAGCGGTCGCGGCCCCCGTAGGCCGCGGTCATCACGCCAGGCAGCAGGCGCAGAGCGGAATAGTTGGCTACCGGGTTGAAGTTCGCCACATCGAGTCCGTTCAGGGTGGAGATGGATTTGTTGCGGTTGTAGATCTCATCCACCTGCGTGCGCAGGCTGGCGGGGTGGGAGCCGGTCACGGTAACTCCCGTCCGCAGTGGAGCGATGCGCAGATGCAGCCGCAGCGATGCGCCTGCGTCCTCACCGGCCATCGCCTGCCGTAACACTTCAAATCCCTTTGCGGTGACGCGCAGTGTGGCCGGCCCGGACTTCACGTCCTCGAACCGGAATCGCCCTTCCGGACCGGTGTGCCGAATCCCGGCTGTACCGTCCGGAAATTCCAGGGCGACTTCGGCGCCGGACACCGGCCTTTCCTGCGAATCGACAACTATGCCCTCGACCGCAGAGCGCTCCTCTGCGAAGGCCGGCGTGGCGCCGGACAGCAGGACAGCCAGACAAACGGCGCTCAGCAGGCGCCATCGTGAAATCAGCGCGTATTGGGTTTCAGCCACACATTACCTCTTTCGTTGAAAGCTATGGCTGGCGACCCTACAATGAAAGAGATCGCCGGCCTTCCGGTCGTTGGTCCGGGGGCGCCGTGGAGCTTCGCCTAAAGACTGCCATGGCGCCCTCGTCCAGGTTTTTAGTTGTAATCCAGTATCAATACCTTTCTTCTGTAGTAACGCTGTTGCAAGTGGTTGTCAACTGGGTTTTGTCAATGGCTGCCGCGGCTCGTTTAAATGCGCGCCGCTGAAACTACAATCTCTGCTCCAGCGGCAACACAATTGTGAATCGAGATCCCTGCCCGGGGTGGCTCACAACTTCAATGCGCCCGCGGTGCTCCTTCACGATCTGGTAGCTGATCGGCAGTCCCAGTCCTGTGCCCACCTTGACACCTCCCTTTGTTGTGAAGCCGGGATCGAAGATGCGCTCCATGTCCTTCCCGGAAATTCCCACGCCGTTGTCGGAGATTTCGATCTTCAACCAATCGTCCTGCTGCCACGTGCGCAGGCGAATCACTCCCTGCTCCCGCCCGCTCTGCCGGATGGCCTCGTTCGCGTTCAGCAGCAGGTTCATGAACAACTGGTTCAGTTGGCGCGGGGAACACTCGATCTCCGGCACATCCCCGAACTCTTTCACGACTTCCACTTTGCTGTTGAACTCGTGATTCAGCAACGCCAGCGTGCTTTCCAGGCTGTCGTGGACATGGGCGCGCTGCAAATCCGCCCGGTCCAGTTGTGCGAATTGCCGCAGATTCGCCACAATGCCGGTGATCCGGTCGCAGGCACTTTTTGACTGCGCGGCGGTGGTGCTCAGAATGTCGATAAAGGGCTGAACCTGCCCGGCGATTTCGGGTTCCTGGCTTCGGGCCCAGGCGAGCAGCCGCCGCGCCGCGCGCTCGATCGTGTCCGTGCTGCTTCTCAGTGCGCCCAGCGGGGTGTTCAACTCGTGTGCTACACCGGCCACCAGCTTGCCCATCGACCCCAGTTTCTCCGCCTGCACCAGCGCCGCTTGTGAATTCCTCAAACGCAGCAGCGCGTGTTGAAGTTCTTCTTCGTACGACTCGTTTTCGCGAAGCAACCGCCGCTGTTCCACCGCGTTATGCGTCACAGCTTCGAGTTCGGCTGCATCAAAGGGCCACAGGATGAAGTTGTGCGCTCCCTCGCGGAGCGCCTGGACCGCTGTGCGCTCCAGTCCCTTGGCGGTAATCAGCACCACCAGCGGAGGCTGCGGTTCGCTCGCCAGATGCCGCATCAGCCCCAGCCCGTCCATCCCCTTGAGTCCCGCATCCGCCAGAACCACATCGGGATGGAACGCCGTTAGCTTCTCTATGGTTTCCGCGGCGGTGCTGGCTTCTTCAAGCTCGTACCGGCCGCCCGCCAGCGCATCCCGTATCTGATGAATGGCGTTCGAATCGCCGTGGCTGATGAGGACTTTTTGCAGGTCTTTCAAACGAGAGTTCTTTCCCGGGTTTCATTTTACGAGATCCGGATGCTTTGGGGACTCGCCTCGCCGGGCAATATCACCGATACTGTTGTCCCCTCTCCGGGAGTGCTCACAATGCTGATTTCACCGCCATGCTCACGCACAATTTGCCTGGCGCTGAACATACCCCAATTGGCCGAGGAGATACGTCCCGCGGTTTCCCGGAATCCCGGCTCGAAAATGGCCGCCATATCCTCGGGCATCACGCCGCGCCCATTGTCTCTGATCCGCACTTCGATCTCAGATCCACGGGAGAGCGTGCCGATCGCGATACACCCATTGCCGTCTACCGCCTTCATCGCGTTGTTCAGCAGGGTGGCAAAAGCCGCGCTGAGCCGCTGGGGCCGGCAGATCACTCGCGGGACCGGCTTCAGGTCCAGTACGATCTGATGCCGGCTATCCTTCCCCGGGCGCACCAGCGCCGCCACATCTTCGAGCAGATGGTTGATGTCGATCCTTCGTATCTCCGCCTGGTCAAGATTTGTGAATCGTTGCATGCGTAAGATGGTCTTCCGGATTCGCTCGCTCGATTCGCTGATCGTCTTCCGCAACTCCGCCTGCAGCGACACGTAGCGTTGCTGTTCCACCGGCGTCGCGCTGATCTGTTTTGAGGAAAGCAAAAGGAGCGTATCGATCGCACTCGTCAATGTGCCCAAAGGAGAGTTGAATTCGTGCGACAGTCCGGCCGCGATCCTTCCCAGCGTTGCGCTGTGTTCGGACGAAAGCATCCTCTGCTGCGCGACCCGCAGGTTGTCGCAGGCGGTCAGCGTCTCCTGGTAGGCCTGATAGTTCCGGCGCCGCTGTTCATATGCGACCGCCGTCAGGCTCACCGCCAGCACTGACAGAATCATAAAGAAAAACAGGTAAGTAGGTTCGAGCGTTGTGACGGCGGGCAGCGAAAAGCTCTCCGGCCGCGACGCGGCCCATGCGTAAAAGCCCGTCAGCGACAGGCTGAGCGCCATTGTGTGCTTGGGCTTCAGTGGAATCGCCGCGATGGCCACCAGAACTACCAGCGTGACCTGGCTTGGTATGAAATTGTCCATGTACGGCGTCCGGGGTGAGAACCAAAGCGAGAACCACGTTGCCACACTACCCGAGGCGAACGCCGTCGCCACCGCAATCGTCCGCGACCGGACATAGGCTGCGGGAAAACGGTACATCGCCAGCAGGAAGCCTCCCAGGGCGATCATGATCCCGCTTTGCAGCAGCCGTACCCCCACCGTTCCCGGAGCCCGCTCTACCGCAAAATGCGCCAGCGTGATGGCCACGGCCGCACCGGCTTGAACGGCTGCGATGATCCTCAAAGACTGGTGGCTGAGACGCAGGATCTCCTGGCGGAATCCTTCATCCTGTTCCGCCTCGTTGGGGAGAAGGCATTTCCGGAGCGCCTGTAGGTTCATCAGAGGGCTTCTTGAGATTAATGTACCGCGTCCTTCCCCTCTTTAACGACGGAAGGGCCGTACTCGGTCCACAAGCGCCTGAAATCGCGGCTCCGGCCGCAGCGGTTCCATTCGCTGGTCCACCAGGATGGATGGCAGCGGCCCCTCCTGATCGCCGGCGGACCTTTCGAGTAGATCGAGAGCTCCAGGTATGTCTCTGCGGCCGGCCCTCACGATAGCGGCGTGACACAGGACGGACCGTCCACGATTGTGAAGGTCGAGCAGTTGTTTCTCAATCTCCAGCGCCTCGCTACGCCGCTGAGGAAGGCGGGCGAGCAGGTGGCCTAGGGCCGCCAGCGGACGCGTATCCTCGGGCGCGACAGCCAACGCCAGGCGAAACTCCTTCTCAGCGCCGGTGAAGTCGCCGAGAGCTTCCAGGGCAAGTCCCGCGATCCAGTTTGCGATCCGGTATGTAGCCTCGATTTCCAAGGCCTGGCGATTACTTTCGATCGCTTCCTGGTAGCGCCCGGAACGTAACAGCAACATCCCTTGATGAGATAAAAGAATCGCCCGCGAACGGCCGCTGATCACGTGAGGATCGGGATTCGACATCGCCATAGGATGGGAAAGCGCCTGCCGGACCAGTTTCAGAGCTTCATCGGTGCGGCCGGTGTAGCCGAGCCACGTGGTATAACTGCGCAGCGCATAAGGAGCCAGAGCATTCAATTCCAAAGCACGCCGAAAAGCATCGGCGGCGGCGGAGAAGTTCCACTCCCGGTTATAGGCGTTTCCCACGAGTTCCCAAGCCTTTGCATTCCCCGGATCGAGACGAATGCACTCCTGCGCGGCCTTCAAACCTTGCGAGGCAAGCTCTCTCCATCGGGGCTGGTCGAAATCGATTGCGAACTCGATGGTCTCCGACAGGCCAATCCAGGCAGGCACGTAGCTGGGGTCCAGACGGGTAGCTTTTTCATAAAGCGAGACCGCCTGCCGCAAATTCGGAGGAATGCCCACCTGTTGGCGCCGTATTCGGGCATCCATGCGCGTGAGTTCGCGAGCCCGATCGCAAAGAGAAATCGCCTCCAACGAAACCGGTGGGCGCCGGAAGAGGTTCGGAAGCCCGGCGGCTGCTGACGCTATCAGTAGAGCCGCAATGGCCACAGTCGAGCGGCGGCGGCGAAGCCACTTGGAGGCTCGATACGAGATGCTGTCCTGGCGCGCCTTCACCGGCCGGCCTTCCAGATAGCGGGCGAGATCTTCCGAGAGTTCCATAGCGCTCCGGTAGCGGCGCTCCGGTTCCTTGCGCATCGCCATGCGGGTGATGTTGTCGAGGTCCCCGGCCAGCTCATGCGAAAGCTTGGGATCGCGAACGGCATGGCTGGGCGGTGGCGCTGTGCCGGTGCAGACGGCCGTTTCAATCTCGGAAGGAGCACGCCCCGCCAGTGCAAAAGGGCGTGAGCCTGTCAGCAGCTCATACAGCATAACGCCCAGCGAGTATATGTCGGATGCCTCCGTCACGGGCTCGCCGCGAACCTGCTCCGGACTTGCATAGTCCGGCGTCATGAGCCGGAAGTGCGTCTCCGTAACAGCGGCGCCATCCGGCAGGAGTTCCTCCATCAGCAGCTTGGCGATTCCGAAATCCAGTAGTTTTGGAAGACCGGCTGGTGTAACCATCACGTTCCCCGGCTTGAGATCGCGATGAATCACCTTGCGCTCGTGAGCGAAGTGAACGGCACTGCAGATTTGGCGGAAGAGTTCGATCCGCTGGCGGATCGTAAGCCGGTTGCGCTCACACCAGTCCAACAGCAGTTCCCCTTCGATGTACTCCATCACCAGGTAGGGACGGCCTTCGCTCGATGTGCCTCCATCAAGCAGCACCGTAATATTCGGATGGGTAAGATTGGCCAGAATCTGCCGCTCCGTGCGGAAGCGCTGGAGCACAGATCGCGTGGCCATGCCCACGTGCACCAGTTTCACCGCCACGGTTTGGAAAAACTCCCCGTCGGATCGAATGGCCTGGTAGACCGTTCCCATGCCTCCGCTGCCGATCTGCCGCACCAGCAGGTAGGGCCCTACCATCAACCCCACTTCGCCATAAACATCGCCGGGCGGAAAGGTTTGCGCGGCTTCCTGGAGAGCACCGACGATTCGCCCGGCGGCTTCGGCGGCATTGGCGAGCAGAGAGCGCACCTCGGCTTCGAGTTCGGCATCGCCGGCACAGGCCTCGGCCAGAAAGGCTTCCCGGCCGGTCTCGCCGCACTCCACGGCGTCCTGAAAGATGTGGCCGACCTGCTGAAACCGTTCCGGCGTCACTGTTTTGACGCAGCCTCGGGGCGGCCCAATTCGCGCCCCAGCCAAGCCTCCGCCATGCGCAGGTCACGGGTTACCGTTGCCGTTCCCACGCCCAGGACACAGGCTATTTCCTCGCCCGTGAGTCCGCCGAAATAACGCATCTCGATCATGCGCGCTTTTCTTTCATCCAGTTTGCTGAGCGCGTCCAGTGCAAGATCCAGCGCCAGAAGCGCGGGTGCGCGCTCCGCCGGGTAGACTATGGCTTCATTCAAGGTAGCGAACGCTTTTCCACCACCGCGTTTGGCTGAAGCCCGGGACCGCGCATGATCCACCAGAATCTGCCGCATCACCCGCGCGGCCAGGGCCAGAAAGTGCGCCTTGCCGCTGGCGGTAAATTCTTCGCCCGCGGACATTTTCAGAAACGCTTCGTGCACCAGGGCGGTCGGCTGCAAGGTTTGACCGCTGGAGGCGCTCCGCATGAGTGCCCCCGCCATTCGCCGGAGCTGGCTGTAGACGAGAGGCAGCAACTCGCCCAGGGCCTGCTCGTCCCCCTGGTCGTGCCGCTTCAGCAGGGCCGTAATTGTCTGTGGCTGGTCCATCCAATAGTCATCTATCGTAACGCGCATGATCAAATCCGGCGCGCGATTCCGTATCCGTTGCAGAAGTTGAGACTCAGCAACAACCAAGGAGCACGGAAATGATCATTGGAGCGCCGATTAGAGGCATTGTTTCAGGTCTGGCCTACATCCGGGACACCATCATCATTAATGATGCATTTCTCAGCGAGTTGAACAGCCAGATTACCGAAAAAAAACTTCCCGCGGATGGCACCGCTACCATCACGATTGCTGCTCGCGAAATCAAACACGCACCAAACTATATACTGCGGCTCACGAACTACAAAGTCGTTGTGATTGCCGACGAATACGACGCTGCCGGTGGTTCCATTGACGTGAGCGGCGCCGCCGGAGCAAACGGTGTGAAAGGGCCGAATGGAGCGAAGGGTTATGCCAGCGCCACGCCCCAGAACAACAAGGATGGCAAGCCGGGAGGGCCCGGCGGCAGCGGTCAGCCTGGTGGCAAGGGCATGCCGCTGCAACTTTTCTGTAAACGCCTGAAGCAGGCCAACCTGCTGTCGCGCGGCGGCAGCGGCGGTAGTGGAGGAGCCGGGGGCACCGGTGGAGAGGGAGGCAACGCCAAAATCATTGTAGTCGACCCGGATGGTGGCAAGTTTCAGGAGTACATTGGAACCAACGGCGGCAACGGTGGCCGCGGAGGAGACGGCGCCGCCGGCGGCAGCGGCGGCCACGTCACGGTCCGGTACGTCGAACGGCTGGCAGGAAGCCCCTCTGTTTCCATTACCGGCGGCGCGGGCGGCGTTGGCGGAGCGGGAGGGGCTGGCGGCAAGGGCGGCTACCAGTCGGCAAACGGAGTGGCCGGCGCCAAAGGATCGAACGCGGCGAAAGGTTCAAACGGCCAGGCCAACGTACAACAGTTGGAAGAGAGTGTGTTCTGGGGTCAGCTCAGGACCTTGCTCAACGGCGCCCGTTCCGACATGTGGGCGGAACACCGTACACGAATGGGCGAGTACTTCCTGAGGTGCTTTGCTCCAGCCAAGGCCGATACCGCGAAGTTTCTCAGCTTGGCCGCAAACGAGTTTCGCAGCATCCTTTGGTTGCGGCCCCAGGAACCCAAGGCTCAGGTGATGCTGAGCTGCATTGCCGCGAACCTGATTCCGCTCGGCACTGCTCGCGACTTTTATCTGACGCCGGACTTTCCGCGCTACGAGCAGGCATTCACGGACTATGCGCCGATGGTTCAAAACATGGTTGGCGGCGCAAAGGACCTGCTGGTACACGCCAACAACGTCCAGTACAACCGCGACAGGCTTTCGGCTCAGATCGCCCATGTTCAATCAAGCGGGTTGATCATTGAAAGCGAACGCGCCGAAGCGGCCATCGAAAAGCTGCAAGCCGAAGGAGTGGTTTCGGGCTACAACGGGCGCATCGACGCGCTCGAAGCGGAGATCGACGCCAAGCGGCATGAGCTGGCTCAAGCGCGCCTCGAACTTGGGGGCGTCTTCATTTCCTCTGTGCTGGAGGCGATCGGCGCTGTCGCGGCCGTGGTCGGAGCCGTCTACACCGGCGGCGCTTCGCTGGCCGCGTTGCCTGGCCTTCTGGTTGCTGCTCAGGAAAGTTGGGGCAAGCTCACCACCGATGCGAACGGACAGGTCAAATATCAGGACTGTTATCTGACCGACTGGGTGGAGTGGAAGGACGGCAAACCGGTGCTCAAACAGGAGATCAAAGACCTGGGCGCCGGCATGGAGCAGGTAATAAACAGCGTCAAGCCCGCCGTGAATGCCACACTGGATCTCATCGACAAGGCCAAGGTCCTTGGCGACATCGGCCAGTCCACGGTGGACGGTGAACTCCAGAGCGAGTTGAAGGAGTTGCTGCGCCGGAAAGCCGAGCTCGAATTCGAGCGCGCCCAGGCCAAGCTTGGCGTGAAGCAGGCGGAACTGCGCCTGGCCACCATCGATTTAAAGGCGCAACAGGCGCAGGCTGATCTGGTGGCGGCTCAGCAGATGCTGGACACTCTTACGGCGGACAACAAGCTTCTGGGACGGGTTACGGCGATGCTGATACGGCGCGCCCAGGATTATATGAGTCATCTGCTTCAGTTCCAGTTCTGGGCCAGTCGCGCTTTGGACATCTATACGATGAAAGACCATACGGGTTTGCTCCCGTTCGACATCGGTTACGTTCATCCCGATATGGAAGAGGATGCTTACACGGCCTTCAGACGCGGGAGCGGCAGCCATGCGCTGAACCTGATGGAAGCCTATCTCACTTCGTGGGCCCGGCTTCCAGGCATCATCATTCTGCGGAACGAATACGAATCGTACCGGATGGATCTGCTTACGCAAACGCAGTTCTGGAGCTTCAGCGGTAGTCATTCCGTGCTTCAGGAGTTCCGGCAGAAGGGCAGCGTCGAGTTTGAACTCGGCCTGAACGACATATATCAGGACCGGTTTGAATGCAAGATCGAGGGAGCAACGGTGGCGCTTGCCGGTGCCGTCTCAGCCGAGCCGCTGATTAACTGCATTCTCATGCAGCGCGGCGAGTCGGCATCGGTCCGGCTGGACGGCAGCGTGGTCCACTTCAACTACCCGCCGCGCGGATGTCCTCTGCTTGCGGTAAAAACCGCGGCGCAGATCAACAGCGCCCCGCCCAGCACACCGGAAGCATTCTGGGGCCGCAGCCCTGCAGCAAAATGGAGGCTCTACCTGGAACCGGATACGATGGCAAAAGTGGACCTCTCGGCTGTCACCGAGATTCTCCTCTGCTTCAGCTACAAGGCGTTCATTCCACCCTTGCAAGCCGCCCAGCCAGTACGTGAAGCAGCCTCCGCCAGGTAAGAGAAACCTTCAAAACCGGCCGGCTCCCCTCCAACTTGGAAGTGAGCCGGCCGGGTGTTTTCCAGGTATGTCCCAATGGCCGGTATAGCCGGTATCTTCTGGATATGGCCGAGCTTATCCACTCACAATGGTGGAGACCGGCGGCCGGCAGGTCCGGGTTCACCATTCAAACTCCTACTGCCTCCTTGTATCCGGTGCATGTAGGGTACTCCCTTCCAGAACAGGTCGAAGCCGAATTGCCGGATGGCATGTCTGTTGGCATTGGGTTTAGCAAGCCGGACAGTCTTAGGCCATGACACGCCCTCCCCGCAGCGCCCGGAGAGCGGTCTTGGAAGCTAATACAGGCCGTCTGCAATAGGGGCGAGGACGCACCCGGTGTCGCGCCAATTCTATGTTCTGGTAGAGCGCGATTCAGAGGACTGCCAGTTAGCGTCGCTCCCCAAATTTCTTTTTGCCACACCCAGGCGCGCTCGCCCGGCGAAGTTGCCGGACGTACCCGTGAAGCCACTAAATTGTGCCTGGAAGTCGAAGACGCCTCAGCATAACTCTACCGGGATAGGTCAATTTAACCGGCCGGCGTGACAGTAGATGAGCAATTCGGCAGTTGGAACGTGTTCGACTTAGTCAATAAAAACGCCTCTCTGCTTGGGTGCACCCCTCTCCCCGTCATCGCGGTAAGATGAATCCTAATGACTCCACGAGGCTTCGTGGCGCCGCCCGCCGAACTCCTATGAGACGCATTCGCGCTTTCTGGAACAGCATGTTTGACGTCCGGCAGGGAGAACTCCTCCGCACCATCTACATGTCGCTGTATCTGTTGTGCGTGCTGTTCGCCTACTACATCGTCAAGCCGGTTTCGAAGGCGCTCTTTGTTCACAGGTTTGATATCGACGAATTTCCCTGGCTGTACATCCTCATCGCTCTGTTCGGCGGCATCTTCGCTTACGTATATACCAAGATCGCCATTCGCACTTCGCTGGCCGCGGCGGTGAATTGGGCTACCGGAGCTTTCATCGGCAGCCTGGTGCTCCTGTGGTGGCTGCTCGGACTGAATAAAGATTGGATGCTGTATGTCTTCAACATCTATACCAGCCTGTTCGGCATCGTCCTCGTGTCGCAAGGCTGGCTGGTCGCCGCCAATGTTTTTCATCCCCGCGAAGCTAAACGTCTCTACGGCATTCTCGGTATGGGCGCCGTTCTCGGAGCCGCTTTCGGCGGCTCGTTCACCGCGATGGCGGTGGAATGGGTTGGCACGAACAACCTGGTGCTTGCCAGTGCGGTCATGGTGCTGCTGGCCTATGTGGCCTACCGGCTCGCGATCTCGCAGAGCGGCGTATCGCTGGCCGGAGCGAAGGCGGCTGGAGACGAAGAGGCCGATTTTTCGGTAACCGAAGTCACGGTTGCCATGAGACGTTACCGGCACTTGCAAGTCATCATGGGCATCATCGCCATCACATTCATTGTCGACGTGATGATCGAGTACCAGTTCAACGTGATGGCCAAGCTGACCTTTACCGACAAGGAAAACCTCACCGCCTTCTTCGGCAGCTTTTACGGCATTTACCTGAACCTGGCGACGTTTGTCTTTCAACTGTTCCTCACCGCAGCCGTGGTCAGATACTTTGGCGTTGGGGGCGCTTTGCAGATCATGCCCGTTACATTGGGTATCGCCTCCATCTTCACGTTCTCCTTCCCCCACCTGTTTTCCGCCTCCGCCGCCCGCCTGGGGGAATCGGCGTCCCGCTACACGTTCAACAGAACGGGCATGGAGCTTCTTTTCCTGCCTCTGCCCACGGAGCTGAAGAATCGCACCAAGGCATTCCTCGACATATTCGTTGACCGTCTCTCGCGCGGTGTAGGCGGCATCATCCTGCTCGTGCTGGTCGGCCCGCTGGCGCTCGATACCCGCTACATCGCGCTCATCGTGTTGGGCCTATGTGTTGTCTGGGTCCTGCTTTCTCTACGGGCGAAGAACGAATACGTCGCCACCGTGCGCAAACGGCTGGAAGCCAGGCGCTTCGACCTCGAGAACGCGCGGATCACCGTTACTGACGCCGCCACCCTTCGCCTCCTCGAAGAAACACTGAACAGCGGGAACCCCCGCCAGGTGACTTACGCGTTATCTTTGCTGGAGACCGTTCCAAACTACAAGCTCGATGACACGCTGGCGAAGCTGGTGGACAACCCGTCGCCGGAGGTCCGCAGCAAAGTATTCGAACTTGCGCAGACCACTGGCTTTACAGGCCTGCTCGAGAACGCTCTGGCGGAAATCCGCTCGGCCCGGGAAAGCCACCGTCCGTCCGCCGTCGCCACCGCGGTTTCTTACGCTCTCGCCGTCTCACCCGATGCGCCCGAGTTGGCCAAACGGCTGCTGGCTCATCCGAACTGTGCGGTGACGGAAAGCACGCTTCGGGCCGTCGCTCCCCATTCCGAGCTCGCGGCCGGCCTGATTAGTTACGAATGGCTGCGCGAGGCGGCGGTGGACCCGCGACCCGAGCGCCGCGTATTAGCCGCCGTCGGTGTCGCCGCCCGCGGAGATCACGGCATCGGAGTGTTGCACTCGCTTCTCGAAGACCGGGACAAGCAGGTGGCCTCCGCCGCTCTGAAAGCGGCGGGGTCTTTGCAGAACCGCGCGTATCTCGAAGGCATTGTCCGCCGCCTCGGCAACCCTCTCCTCCGCGGCGATGCCATCACCGCCCTGGCGCAATTCGGAAACAGGATTTTTGGAACCCTCAGCGATCTTTTGCACGACGAAGCCATCCCGCTCGTCGTTCGCCGCCAGATCCCGCGTGTGCTGCAACACATCGGAGGCCAGCGTTCCGTCGATATTCTGCTGCACTCCATCGCCCAGCCTGATCTCACTATCCGTGGCGCGGTGCTGCGGAACCTTCATCGCTTGCGGGAGACTTCGCCGCATCTGAAATTCGGCGAGGAGTCCATCACGACACAGGTCCTCGGTGAAGCGCGGCACTATTTCGAGCTCAACGCCGCGCTCGCTCCCTTCAAGGACCAGAGAAATCCGCGCACGGCCGCCGGGCTGCTCGCCGCCACTCTGGAGGAGCGGCTACGCTATACCATTGAGCGGCTCTTTCACCTGCTGGGACTCCGCTATCCACCCAAGGAGATTTATGCTGCTTACAGGGCCTACCGGAATAACGGCCCGGGCTCCCGGTCGGAAGACTTTTCCAACGCCATCGAATTTCTGGACAATATCCTCGACCGCGAGTTGCGGCGTATTCTTTTGCCGCTGCTCGATGCGCCGGACCGCCTCGAACGGCACGGACAAGAGCTGTTTGGCCTGGAGCACCTGGATGCCGAGCGCGCCATCCGCGAGTTGATTCGCTCCGGAGACCCGTGGTTGGTATCCTGTGCCATGGCTACTGCGGCGGAACTGGGGCTTCGCGCCTTGATCCCGGAGATTCGGGAGGCGTGCCGGAGCGCCAGTCCGGAGGTGGTCGAAGTCGCTCGTTCGGCGGTCGCGGTGCTTGCTTAGCGTTCTGCCCTCGGGGATGATCTACATGTCCGAACTCAATATCGTCGAAAAGGTCATCGCGCTCGAAGCTGTCGATCTCTTGAAGAATCTCAATCCCGATCAGCTATCGCGCATCGCAACTATTGCGAAAGAAACGAAGTACCCACCCGAAAAAGTCGTAATCGAAGCGGACCAGACGCTCGACGCGCTGTACGTCGTGCTGGACGGCGCCGTTCAAATCAACCGCAACGGCGAATTGCTTCACGTCGCGCGCCAGAACGAAGTTCTGGGCTCGTGGGCGCTGTTCGACCCCGAGCCGATGCATGTGGAGGCGAAAACTCTCGAGGATACGAAGCTGTTGCGTATCGCCCGGGAAGATTTCTACGATCTGCTATCCGACAACATGGAAATTACGGCCTCCATTTTTTCCACTCTGGTGAAGCGGTTCCGGCAGCTCGTTGAGCAATAATTGAAAGGGGCGGCCATCACGGAAGATGAACGATCAGCCGGAGCCGGCGGTGAAACCAAGCCGGCAGGATCTGTTGGAACAACTCGAATCGGCCCATCAAAGGCTGGCTGAAGCGCACAAAATGGCTTCTATCGGAAGATTGTCCGCCGGGATTGTGCATGAGATCAACACGCCCATCGGCTCCATCTTTTCGAACAATGAAGTCATCCTCCGGTCGCTGGAGGTATTGAAAAAGCTGCTTGCGGAATCCTGCGCCGCTTCGGTCGCACCATCGCAAGAAGCGATGGAGATCATCGAAACGATGGCGACCCTTGCCGCCGTCGACAAGATCGCCTGTGAGCGGATTTCGGGGGTCATCCGCAGCCTGAAAACGTTTTCCCGCGTGGACGACCGCGATATCAGGAAGGCGTGCCTTGAAGGAATCATCCGCAATACGCTTAAGCTGACCGGCACCATCTTCCGCCGGCGCATCGCCGTGGAAACGCATTTTGAAGAGTTGCCGGAAATCGAATGCTACCCTGGTCTGCTGAACCAGGTGTTTGCAAACCTTCTGGTGAACGCCGGCCAAGCCATCGAGGGCGAAGGAAAAATCACCGTAACCACCCGCCGCGAAAATGACTTCGTGCACGTTTCGATCGCCGACACCGGCAAGGGAATCAAGCCCGAGGACCGCGGGCGGATTTTCGCTCGGGGCTTCACCACGAAACCCATTGGAGAGGGCACAGGATTGGGGCTTGCCATCACCAGGGAAATCGTTGAGGACACCCACGGCGGTTCCATCGATTTTGAAAGCGAGCCCGGCATGGGCACGACTTTTCATGTCCGTCTCCCGATAACCCAGACGAGAAAAAGCAGCCCCGCAAGTTGATTGGAGGAATGTTTATTCCGTGGACAAGAACGAACAGCCGGCAGTAATGATTGTGGACGATGAGGAGATGGTTATTACCAGTATCCGCGCATTTCTGCGGCTGGAAACGGAATATGCCGTCCACGGTTTCACCAGCCCGGAGGATGCCGCCAGGCAGTTGGAAACGAACCCGGTTGATGTCATCGTCACGGACTACCTGATGCCGAAAATGAACGGCATTCAGTTGCTCGGAAAAGCCAAGAACCTCCAGCCGGAGGCGGCTCGCGTTCTGCTGACCGGACACGCCGACAAACAGAGCGCTATCCAGGCTATCAACGAGATCGGCCTCTATCAGTACCTCGAGAAACCCTGGGATAATGCGCAGCTCTTACTGGTGATCCAGGGCGCCATCGAGCGCACCAGGCTGTTGCGCACCTTGCGCGACAAGATCTCGGAGCTGGACGCCGCGCACTCGAATCTCAAGGACGTGCAGACGCGGCTTCTGCGGGCCTTCCTGTAGTGATGGCCGCACGCCGCTTCCCGCTGCTGCTGTTCGCGGTTGTACCCTTATTCGCCTCCGGTTGGCGCTACTACGGCGGTGACAGCGGAGGGACAAAGTATTCCAGCGAGAAACAGATTAACCGCACGAACGTTTCGCGCCTGAAAGTTGCCTGGACCTATCACACCGGCGACATCAGCGACGGAACCACCTACGTTTCCCGGTCGGCGTTCGAAGCGACTCCTCTGGTGATCGATGGCGTCATGTACTTCACCACGCCGTTTAACCGCCTGATTGCGCTCGAGGCTGAATCGGGACGCGAGTTGTGGTCCTTTGACCCGAAGCTCGACAAGGAGCGCCCGGTTAATCTCTTCGTCCATCGCGGCGCCGCTTACTGGACGGATGGTAAAGCGGCCCGCGTGGTTTTCGGCACTCTCGACGGACGCCTGTTCTCGATCGATGCGGCCAACGGCAGACCCGATCCCGCTTTCGGCGGGAAGGGCGTGGTGGATTTGCGCAACGGCGTAGCGGATCGTTTTCCCGGCCGCGGCTACGGGATGACCTCTCCCCCCGCCATTTACAAAGACCTTGTCATTTGTGGGGCGCTTGCCGCAGACGGCGAACCCCGCGGACCCGCCGGCGACATCCGCGCATTCAGCGTGCGCACGGGACGCCTGGTGTGGACGTTTCATGCCGTGCCGCGTCCCGGCGAGTTCGGCAACAGCACCTGGCAAGGAGAGTCCTGGAAAGACCGGGCAGGTGCCAATGCCTGGTCTATGTTAAGCGTCGATGAAGACCGCGGCATCGTCTACGTCCCGCTCACTTCGCCCGCCACGGATTTGTATGGCGGCGACCGGAAGGGAGCGGGTTTGTTCGGCGACTCGCTCGTTGCGCTCGATGCCTCCACCGGCAAACGCCTCTGGCATTTCCAGATCATCCATCACGACATTTGGGATTACGATCTGCCTGCGCAGCCGGTTCTCACCACCGTGGTTCGCCACGGCAAAAAGATTCCCGCCGTCGCCCAGATCACCAAAACGGGATTCACGTTCGTGTTTGACCGCTACTCCGGAAAGCCGCTTTTCGAGATCGAAGAGCGCGCCGTTCCCGCCAGTGAAGTGCCGGGCGAGGAGGCTTACCCAACCCAGCCGTTTCCGCTGAAGCCTCCGCCGTTTGCCCGTCAGAGCTTTCATCCCGGGGAGTTGACCCGCATCACGCCCGAGACGCGCGCCTTCTGCGAAAAGCTCATGAAAGGCGCGGTGTTCGGCACGCTTTATACACCAATCGGGCTGAAGCCTACGGTGCTGTTTCCGGGCACCAACGGAGGGGCGAACTGGGGCGGCGGATCGTTCGATCCCGAGACCGGAACGCTCTACGTGAACTCGATGGACGTGGGCATGGTGTATCAAATGGTCGAACGCCCGCAAGGCTCCGAAATTCCGTTTCGCCCAAGGGGCGTGGGCAGTCCGAATTCGCGCTTCTGGGACAAGAATCAGTACCCCTGCCAGGAACCGCCCTGGGGGCATCTTACGGCGATTGATCTGAACACCGGCGAATTCCGTTGGCGTTCCGTGCTCGGAGTCGTGGACAGGCTCATCGATAAAGGTCTGCCCCCCACCGGTGCGCCGAACCTGGGCGGCTCCATCGTCACCGCGGGCGGGTTGGTGTTCATCGCCGCCACCAACGACAGCCGTTTCCGCGCCTTTGACAAGGACACCGGCAAGGAGTTGTGGAGCACGCGCCTGCCCGCCAGCGGGCATGCCACGCCGATGACCTTCACCGGCAAAAAATCCGGGAAGCAGTTCGTCGTCATCGCCGCCGGCGGCGGCAACAAATACAACGAGACTTACTCGGACGCCCTGGTGGCGTTCGCGTTGCCCTGAGCTACTCTGGCTGCCATTCGAAATACGAAGCGTAACCGCCGCCCTGGTTCCGCGCCATCCAGAGCCGGTATTCGCGGTTCGCCGTCCGCGTGAGATCGCGCTTCGCCAACGGCTCCACGTTCGTGAAGACGAACACCGCCCGCCTGCCCGCGTTTGTTTTCCCGGCGCAGACGACTTCGTCACGGTAATCGCCGGCGAGGTCCGCCACCATGTTGCAGCTTCCGCTGCCCAGTTCGTTGGGGACAGCCGCCTCGATCGCCTCGACCGCCTTGCCCGTGAACCGGCCCAGCCGCGTGCCGTCGTTCGACATCAGTTCGCGTGTTTCATCGCCGGTCCAGTGAACCGGCTTCCATCCCGGCGGAAACGGGTTCATCAGAATGCGCCCGTCGCTGGCGAACAACACCTGATCTTTGGCCAGGTGCCCGTCGCGGTTCGTCAGCATCTCCATGCCAGGCGAGCCCCGAAAGACCTCGGAAGCCCAGCCGATATGAGCGTGGCTCCAGCGCGGGTCGTCCTCGCGGTTCGTCTTCCAGAGGATCTTTCCCGTTTTCGCGTCCACCAGGTAAGCGCCGGCATGTACGCTGCTCTCCACGGCATAATACACTTGGCGCTCTTTCGTGCCCGGCAGGATGCGCTTGATGGCGACGATATCGGGATGCTCCCTGTAGATGGACCAGCGCAGCGTGCCGTCCGGATTCAGCACCGTCGTGCCGTTGAAGACCTCATCTTTTCCATCGCCATCCACATCGGCGATATCGATATGGTGTGAGCCGCTGCCGTTGGTTTCGGCGAAGCTGCGGTACTGCCACAGCTTGTTCAGTTCCGGGCCGTAGGCATCGAAGATCTCGTTCTCATAAAGACCCGTCTGTGTGATAATGGCCGGCGTCTTGCCGTTGAGGTAGGCAATGGACATGTGAATCCGGGTCGACGACCTCGCAAAATCGGACGCCATCTCCGTCCAAGGCGTTTTCCGCAGCACGCGGCCGCTCATGCCGTCTAGCACCGCGAGATAAACCTGTTCCCCTTCCTGGTAGCGGCTCACCACTTCCGCTTTGCCGTCGCCGTCGAGGTCGTAGACTACCACCGGAACATTGTTCGCGCTCCCGAAGCAATGGTCGTGCCCGACCAGCGGGCGCCTCCACAGGCTCCGTCCATAGCTGGTGAACGCTTCGAGTTCCACCGGGACGCCGGGGTCTCTCGACATCTCCCTTATGCCGTTGTCGAGCCGCAGCACGGCGTCCAGCACGCCGTCCCCATTCAGGTCTCCGAAAATCGGAACCGCTCCGCCTTCCTGCACGGTGGGCTCAAAGACAGCGATGGCATTGGACCGGTTTGCGCCCGGCTCCACGCCGGCCCATTCCGAAGGCGGCCCTTCCTGACCGCCCGCCCGCACGGGGCGCACGCGGTAATACAGCCGGTTTACCGCGGGTGCGCTGGTGTCCGTGAAGTTGGTGGAATTGGGGATCGGAGATGATGTGATGCGATCGCCCGCCGCGTCCGGCCGCCTGGCGCGGTAGACATGAAAGCCGGTAGCGGCGGTGTCTTCCGGCAGCAGTTGCCAACTCAGAAATACTTTTCCTCCGCCGATCGGCGCGGCGATCACACGGCGCGGAATTCGCTGGAAGTGCGTGGAGCCTTCCGGCTCGCGAACCAGCCGGAAGCCGATATCGGGATGGCGGATTCCGGAGGAAGCCCCGCCGAAGACGCCGCATCGCAGGTAATAGCTCGCACGCGCCCACGATCCTCCCGCAAGCTGGTTTTCCCGCTCCGTGGGATTCTCGATGCGGTACACGAAACGGGAGATGGCCGGGTCGGGATACCGGTCCACCATCTGCCAGACGTTGCCCGCCATGTCGTACAGTCCCCATTTGTTCGGCGGATAACTCCCGGCAGGTTTGACGTAGGTGCGCCATTCGCCGAACGTGCGATCCCCTTTCGGATCGAAGTTCGCTTTGCCGGCCGGAGCTGCTCTGCCCCATGGATAGGTCGCTTCGGCCTCGCCGGCGCGTGCCGCGTATTCGAATTCGAGCGCTGTCGGCAGCCTGTAAATGCGGCGCTCCTTTTCGTTGCGCCACTTCAAATAGGCGGCGGCATCGATCCGGTTCACGAAGATGACGGGATGATTGTCCATCCCCGCCGGTATCCGCCCGTTTTCCCAATGCAGCGGAGCGGCATAGCCCGTGGCATCCACGAAAAGCTTGTACTCGGCGTTCGTGAGCGGGCGCTTCTGCATTTCAAAGCTGTCAACCCGCTGCCCGTCCCGAAGCATTCCGCTTTGAAGGAGAACGAAATCATCGGCCGCGTGCAGAACCACCCCCATAGCGGCAAATAGAACGAAGAACAGAAATGACATCGGCGGCAGCTTAACAGGCAGGGCGGCGGTGCGCAAGCTTAGGTTTTCCGCCGGTGAGCTGCCCTTCGGTCCCGGCACCGGCATGAGGCTGTTAGCGGCGATTCGGCTACGCTTCTCCAAGTTCTGGCGTTCACACGCATTCCACCACGCCTTTCCGCCTTTCGATTCTTCATTTTCCTCGCATCCGCCCACACCGCCGCT
>CAADGY010000305.1 GCA_900696665.1 uncultured Acidobacteriota bacterium | reverse complement strand
GGCGCGGCGGGTTTCGATTTGCAGCACCACCATGATGTTCGCGTTGAAATGCGCGGTAAGCTCGGGGAGCGATACCGGTTCCCAATCCACATTGATGGGACCCACGCCGCACCCGCGAACTCCTTCCGGAGGAAATTTCATCCAGTTCACCGCGGTCTGCAAAAGTTCAGCGGATTCCACGCGTGGGAAGATGATTCCCTGCGCGCCGCAATCGAGCGCGCGGGCAATGAGCGCGTACTGAAGATCAGCCACTCGAACGATAGGGCAAAGGCCAACAAGGTTCGATACCCGGCAAACGTCCTGTACGGTTTCGATTCCGAACCCGCCATGTTCGGTGTCGATAAAAGCCCACTGGAAACCGGCGGCCGCGAGAATCTTAGCTACTTCCTGGGAGCGGATCTGCCCATAGGAAGTGCCGAGTTGAACCTTGCCTTCGCGCAGGGCCTGCTTGACTCGATTGGTTCGCATAAGCGCGGGGGAACCTCAGACCTCCAGCACAATATGGTCCGGGCAACCCAAGTGCACATTCTCATAAAGCCGGTCCAACAAATCAAGTCCGTGCTTCGCGAGAAAAGGCAGAATGGAATAGAAGCGCTCCTGCAAATGCTTCTGCGGATAGACGAGGCTGGAAAGAAATTGCGCCTCTTCTCCGGCGCGCTCGCTGCGCCGCAGCGCCTCCCGGGCTACTTTGCGCCCGCATTTTTCGAGCTGGTAAAGCATCTTGGCACGGCTCTTGTCCAGCGAAGCGGCCAGGGTTGGATCGAACTCGACCACTTGTTCACGGAGAGATTGCAATTGCGCTGAAGTGGAGTCCAATGTTTTCTGCAACGCGCCCTTCAATGATGGCGGAACCAGGTGTTGTGCGATTCTGTCCCGAAGAGGCTCCTCGCCATGCAGAAGCGTGGTGAATTCCAGATCGTAGCGCGCCATCAGCTTTCCGGCTCTGTGATCGAGCAATGTAAACGCGCTTCTCGGCAGAATCACAGGCGCCCGTCCCAATAGGCCGCGATACAGAACGTCGGATTGCGCAAGATAGGCCAACTCCGCGGGTCCGGCGATGTAAGAGACGGTGGGAAGAATGTAGTCCTGCACCACCGGCCGCAGCAGTGCGTTAGGAGAAAGCTGCTCCGGCGCATCGCGCAACTGCTCCGCCGATAAGCGGACATCCTTGCCGGAGTATTGTCCGTTTCGCCGCTTCAGGGCCTTGCGTTCCTCGCCGTCCAGCCGGAAAAACAGCGACGTCTCGTTCTCAAAGTGAACCTGTGCGTGGTATTGAGCGGCAGTCAATTCCGAATTGCGCGCCAGGATTTGACGGCTGAGTTCCGGTGCCGAATCCAGGGCATTCACAAGCAGCGGCGCCGCAATCGCCCGGATTCCTTCGTCGAGCGGGTCCAGGAACAGGAAACCGAACCGCCCCAGCAGCGCTTTCAGCAATCCGTAGAAGGAAGCTCCGAAGGTTGTGCCCTCCGTCAAGGTGCTTTCTACGAGGGAAACGATGTCCCCTCCGAACGGAAAGTCCCCTAGCGCCTCGCGAAGCGCTCCGAGGGGCGGGTCCTCGAGCTTTATCCGTCCGACCGGCGTTTGCGCCTTGCCTTTCGTCGCCGCCCGAAGGGCGATAGCCCGGTGGCTTGTGTCGAAGACCCAGGTGTGATTCACTTCTTCCAGATCGTGGTCTTCGGTGGCAAGCCAGAATACCGGAACGGCAGGAACGCCCGTCGAGGAGAGTTGCTTCGCCAGTTTCGCGGCGGTCAAGGCTTTGTAGATCGTATAGGCCGGACCTGAAAACAAGCCGACCTGCTGCCCCGTCACCACCGCGACGGTCCCGTGCTCGCTCAACCGGCTCAGAGCATCTGAGTCGCCATTCTGCCGCCGCAGCGCTTGCACCAGGGCGGCGCGCCGGCTGGCCGGAAACTCCACCTCGGACGCCGCCTTTCCAAAGACCTCTGGATCGTGTGGATTACGCAGAAAGTAAGGTGAAACCCGATCAAAATCATAGAGGTAATCGGCGAAAAGACGCGTCGTGTGAGGAATCCCGGTTTGACGAATACACTTGGCTTCCATCCAACTTTCCAAGGGTAGCAGATGACGCAGTTTATCCCAAAGTTGCTGGAATTTGTTAAGTTTGAAGGAGAGTTTCCACAGACTCATGATCGACGAACAGGACTTTCGCAGGTACGCCGATGAGGCGATGTCCGCTTTGCACCGGCGGCTTACAGCGGCTTCCGACAAGCACGATTTTGAGGCTGACTTCAATGCGGGCACGCTGGCGATCGAGTTCGAAGAGCCGCCCGCGAAGTTCGTAATCAGTCCCAACACCCCCGTGCGTCAACTATGGGTTTCCGCACAATCGAAGAGCTTCAAACTCGATTGGATCGAATCCAGACAGGCCTTTGTGTTGCCCGGTAAAGACAAGACGCTCGATGAGCTCATTGGAGAGGCTATCAGCGATCAGCTAGGCGAAGAAGTAACACTCTGATGGCGGGAGTCTATGTCTCCTATCCGTTTTGCGATCAGAAATGCACGTACTGCAACTTCGCTTCAGGAGTTCCATCCGCCGGTCTCGAAAGCGAGTACATCAATGCCGTCACCGCTGAAATAGCGGCACACCGCTGGCAGTGGTCTCCCGAGACCGTTTATTTCGGAGGAGGCACACCCAGCCGCGCTTCCATCAGGCAACTCAACCGCCTGCTTGACGCCATACCCGGACGGCCCTGGAAGGAAGCCACCATCGAGGTTGCGCCCGGAACCGTGACGCCCGGAAACGCACAAGCCTGGAAAGGCGCCGGCATTACTCGCGCAAGCCTCGGCGTGCAATCCTTTGTTTCCCGGGAACTGGTTCGCACCGGCCGGAAGCACACCAGTGAAACCGTTGCTCGCGATGTCGAACAACTGCGCGAAGCGGGCATCGATCATATCAATATCGACCTGATCGCCGGGCTTCCGTTTCAGAACGAGGCGAGTTGGCGCGAGTCGCTCCACTGGGTAGGGCGGCTGGAAGTCGGGCATGTATCAGTTTACATGCTGGAAGTGGACGCCGGCAGCAGGCTCGGACTGGAAATTCTGAAAGGGGGCGCCCGTTACGGTGCGCGTGACATCCCGGATGACGATTGTATCGCCTCGTTTTACCAGGAGGCCGTGGAATACCTGCATCGGATCGGCCTGCGGCGCTACGAGATCTCCAACTTCGCCCGTCCCGGCTTCGAATCCTGCCACAACCTGAAATATTGGCGCCTGGAGCCCTATATTGGCTTTGGCGCGGACGCGCATTCCTTCGATGGCAAAACGCGGCGGCGGAACGTGGAAAGCGCCGGCGAGTATGTCGATAGATTCCGTCGTGGCATGGATCCCTGCGCCAGCGAGACGCCGGCTGAACTCGCCGAGGAGCGATTTTTCGTCGGCCTTCGCCTGGAGGAAGGTATTCGCCCGGCGGCTCCGGAACTCGTCCGCTTTGCAGACCCCATCCGGCGGTTCCTCGAAGACGGACTGCTTGTCATGGAAGGCGGGCTGCTGCGTTTGACAAACCGGGGAGTCCTGCTATCGAACGAAGTGTTTCAGGAATTCCTGACATGAGGGAACCGGCACTGGTGGACCTTCGCAGCGACACGGTCACACGTCCCACCGCATCGATGCGGCGCGCGATGGCGGAAGCCGAAGTCGGCGACGACGTTTATCGTGAGGATCCCACCGTCAACCGTTTGGAGGAGCGTGCGGCGGCGATGTTTGCCAAGCAGGCGGCGCTCTTTGTCCCGAGTGGAACAATGGGAAACACCATCGCCGTCAAACTTCACACCGAACCCGGCCAGGAAGTCATCTGCGAGGCCAAAGCTCACATCGTGACTTATGAGCTTTCAATGCTGGCGTGGTTTTCGGGCTGTCTCGCACGGACGATTCCCACCGCGCACGGCATTCTCGCCTGGGAGCAGATCCAGAGAGAAATCCGGCCTGTCGCGCCTTTTTGGGCCCCAACCGGGTTAATTGAAATTGAGAACACGCACAATATGGCCGGCGGTACCATTTATCCCGTTGAAGCCGTCGACGAGATCTGCCACCAGGCGCATGCTCTGAGGTTGAAAGTACACATGGATGGGGCGCGAATCTTCAACGCCGCTGCCGCTCTCCACGTTTCCGTCGCTCGCATAGCGGCCCACGTAGACACAGTCATGTTTTGCCTCTCCAAAGGGCTCGCCGCGCCCGTTGGATCGATCCTTGTGGGATCGCGTGACGACATGGACCGTGCACGTCTCCACCGCAAACGACTCGGCGGGGGCATGCGCCAGGCGGGCGTGCTGGCCGCCGCGGCGCTGGTTGCGATCGGGGAGATGACGGAACGTCTCGTGGAGGATCACGCGAACGCCGGGTTTCTGGCGGAGGAACTCGCCAACATCAGCGGTATCTCCCTCGACCCCCGCCGCGTCGAAACCAACATCGTAATTTTCGACGTGAGCGGAACGGGGTTAACGGCTGCCGATTTCAGTGCGTGTTTGAAGTCGCACGGGATTCTGATGAGCCCGGTGAGTGCAACGGAAATCCGCGCCGTCACGCATTGCGACGTCACCCGGCGGGATTGCGAACGCGCGCTCCGGGCGATAAAGGAAACCGCGCGGAGCACCACCGCTTCCGCCTGAAACTTATCTCAGGAAAACACGCAGTCCTTGTTGCAGGGCCACCGCGCCAGCCGCGCCTGTCAGCGCAGGCATGAAAGCAGGCGCCAGCCCCCGGCGCTTGAATTCGCCATGAATGGCATGAAGCCCGAGGTAGCTGAAGCTGCCACCGATCACCGCCAGTAACACACCGAACCATGCCGCGGTCATCCGTTCGGTAAGCAGCGATTCGAAACCGCCACCCACAAACATCGCCGATTCGGCAGCCACGCACCAGGCCAGCGCTTTCCAGGGAGAATGGACCGCAGACCGCAGAATGATACCAAATGCCAGCCCCTCGGGAATTTTGTGCATCGTGATGGCAAGAAGCAACATCGCTCCCGGACCCGCCGTGTAGGACACCGCAGCGCCGAACCCGTCCAGAAAGCTGTGCGCGGAAGCGGCTACGATCATCGGTGTTGCGAAGCCGTGCAGACGCGCGGTGCAAGCGTCATGGTCATGGGAATGAGAGCAGGAAGGGCAGACCGGATATGCAAAGCGGTCTATTACCCAAAGAGCCAGGAAGCCGGCTAGCAGCCATAGCAGACTGGCATACCATCCCAACTCCTCCACCAGTTCCGGGACGATGCCGAACGCGCAGATTCCGATCAGCAGACCACCGCTGAAGGGAACCAGCTTGCGGGATATGGCGGGCATGCTGGTCAGCCGGATGCCGGCGGCGGCCGCCGAAGTGGCGACCAGCATCAATAGAAGTAGTAACATCAGGAGTGATTGGGACACTGGAAGCGGCTCGCTCGACGAGACCTGATTCCACTGTAACGTACTTGGCACTTGTGTTACCAAGGGATATGCTGGTCCTTTTCCCACCCGGCTCAAGTTCCGGTCATACGCGGGATTATTTGGAACCGGTAGAACTGAGCAACACGAGTCCGGTAATGCTAGCCTGATAATCGGTTAAGGAACAGTGCATCAGTACGGCGAACAACAGACCGCCAATCTCAGCTCCCAGGACGACCTGTACCGGGAGCTATTCGAAAATGCCACCGATATCATCTACATACATGACCTGGATGGGCGCTTCACGGCTGTAAACAAGGCGATTGAACGCATTACCGGTTATTCCCGCGCCGAAATACTGAAGATGTCACTAGCTGATCTCGCCGCTCCGGAATACCAGGAGTTGGCTCGCCAGATCACATTTGAAGCGCTGGGCGGAGGAGCTTCCGAGCCCGTCGAGTTTGTCATCAGGTCGAAAGCCGGAAAGCGGATTGTGCTGGAGGTCACCTCACGGCTGTTATTTCAGGACGGGCGCCCGGTTGGAGTGCAGGGATTCGCACGGGATATTTCCGCCCGCAGGCAGCTTGAACAGGATCGCAACCGGGTGCTGGAGATGGTGGCCAAGAATGTCGAGTTGCCGGAAGTACTGAACGAGCTGATGGGAATGGTACAGCGCCAGCGGCCGGGAATTGCCGGCGCGGTTCTACAGCGCCGCGGCGATCGCCTCTATGCGATAGCGGCGCCGGACCTGCCCCCGGCGTATTTCGATCAGGTACGTGGCACTTACGCGGACCGACGAGGTGGATGCTGCGG
The DNA here is from genome assembly GCA_900696665.1 of uncultured Acidobacteriota bacterium. GTDB lineage: Bacteria > Acidobacteriota > Terriglobia > Bryobacterales > Bryobacteraceae > CAADGY01. The sequence goes on along the minus strand of CAADGY010000305.1, from coordinate 7,815 downwards.
CGCGGCCGTCGAGGGCCGCCGCCTGGAATTCAGCAGTGCCGGCGAACTGGCCTGGCTTGCCAAGCTGGATTATAAGCGCGAGCAGCAGTTCCAGTATTGTGCGGCAGCCCCGATTCTATCGGGCGCGGGACAGGTGTTGGGGGCCCTCGCATTCTATTTCCCGGCTCCTACGACACCAGGGCCGGCCGACCGCGAATTGATGGAATCCACCAGCAGACTCGCGGCCATTGCCATCGAGCAACGTCAACTGACGGACCAGTTGGCTCACCAGGCACAGCACGATCCTCTCACCGGACTGCCCAACCGCCTTTACTTGCGGAGCCGCCTCGAATCAGCTCTGGAGCAGGCGAGGATGAATGATTCCATTCTGGCCGTCTTTTTCATCGACCTCGACCGTTTCAAGCAAATCAACGACACGCTCGGCCATTCGACCGGCGACATGCTTCTGCAAAAGGTGGGAGAACGGCTCCAGGGCAGGTTGCGAAAAGCTGATTTTCTGGCGCGCATGGGCGGCGACGAATTCACGGTTCTGGTTTCCGAGCTTCGGAGGGCGGAAGATGCCATCATCGTGGGCCGGAAGCTGCTGAATGCGCTTCGCGAGCCTTTCGAAATCCACGGGACGGAGTTTGTCGTCACCGCCAGCATCGGCATCAGTTTCTATCCCAAGGATGGCACCGACACCGCAACGTTGCTGAGCAATGCCGACCGGGCGATGTATCGCGCCAAGAACCTGGGTAAGAACGATCTTGAATGCTTCACGCCGGAATTGAGCGGGGCCGCACTCGAAAGGCTGAAGCTCGAGAACGATTTGCGGCGGGCGCTCGAAAACGGCGAGCTCATCCTGCAATATCAACCGCAAAGGACCCTCGATGGCATGCTCAGCGGGCTGGAAGTTCTGCTCGTTTGGGAACATCCCCGGCACGGGCGCATCCCCCCGAACGTTTTCATCCCGCTGGCCGAGGAAAGCGGCATGATCGTCTCCATCGGTTCGTGGGTTTTGAACCACGCCTGTCTTCAGGCAAGGGAGTGGGTTGACGCCGGCTACCCTCCGGTGAAGATCGCCGTCAACGTCTCGCCGCTCCAGTTCGGCCGGTCCGACCTGGTGAAAACGGTTTCCGGAGCGCTGGAAGCCAGCGGCCTGGACCCGAAACTGCTCGAACTCGAATTGACGGAGAGCGTGATCATGCACAATGCGGAGGAGTCGATGGAGAGGATGAGCCGGATTCGCACGCTGGGCGTCGGTATCGCCATCGACGATTTCGGAACCGGGTATTCTTCCCTGAGCTACCTCCGCAGCCTGCCCGTCAATACGGTGAAGATCGATCAATCGTTCCTGCGCGAGATTGACGCGCCAGGCGGCGCCATGGCACTGGTCGGAACCATCGTTTCGCTCGCTCATCAAATGGGCCTTTCGGTGGTAGCTGAAGGAGTCGAGAGCCAGGAACAATTGGAGATGCTGCGCGGCGCCGGGTGCGATAAGGGCCAAGGGAACCTTTTCGGTGAACCCGTTGCCCCCGAGCGGGTTCACGAGCTTCTGGCTCAGCTCATCACTATGGAGTAAGCTGGACGTCATCTCGATGACGGTTTCGGTTTCCACCGGGGTGCCGTTCATCAGCGCCGGCTGATATCTCCACTGGCTGGCCGCCTTCACGGCGGCGGCTGACAATTCGCTGGGAGCGGCATTCAGAACCGTAATGCTTTCGAGCGAACCATCCATCAGGATTACGGCGCGCAGCAGAACCGTTTCCGGTCCGGCATTGGGCAGCAAAAGCTCAAACTCACTTATTCAAAGCGGCCAAGGGATGATATTCTGTTGAGGCTTGCACCGTTATTCTGTCTGGGTCCCAACAGCTACCATGCTGTTGGCGTCGCTCATCAGCTACATCGATCGCAACACGCTGGCACTCCTGGCGCCTACGATTCTGCGGGAAACCGGGCTCTCCGCCCAGGAATATGGATTCGTCATCTCCGGCTTTTCCGTGCTCTACATGATTGGAAATCCGGTGTGGGGGAGGTGCCTCGACGGGATCGGTCTGCGATTGGGCATGACCCTTGCGGTTTCGTTTTGGACGATTGCCTCCGCGGCGCACGCATTCGTAGGAGGTTTTTGGAGTCTTGCCGGGGCAAGGACGGCGCTTGGTTTCGGAGAGGGCGCCACGTTTCCAGGCGCACTGCGCACGGTTGTCCAGACGCTGCCGCCGTCGCGGAGGTCCCGCGGCACGGCCATCGCCTATAGCGGCGGGTCGCTGGGCGCGGTCATTACGCCACTGGTGATCACGCCGGTCGCCATCTGGTGGGGGTGGCGGTTCGCGTTCCTGTTCACCGGGTTTGTGGGCGCCTGCTGGCTGTTGCTGTGGATGTTCGTGAGCCGCCGGGCCGACGTGCGGACGGTGCCCGTGCAGCAGCAGCATGAGCCGCTCCAACCGTTACGTTTCCGCGACCGGCGCGTATGGGGCTTCATGTCGGCCTATGCGCTGGGCGCCATGCCTATCGGCTTCATCCTGTACGGCGCGGCCATTTACCTGGGCAACGTGAGGGAGGTGTCGCAACTGACCCTCGGCAAACTGCTCTGGGCGCCGCCGCTCGGATGGGAAGCCGGCTATTTTTTCTGGGGATGGTTGTGCGACCGCTGCGTCGCCAAGGGAAGTGCCGGGGTCCCATTGTATAGAACGCTGTTGGGAATTGCCGCCATCCTGAGCCTCTCGCTCGCCTTCGTCACCGCCATTCCGACCACTGCCGGGGTGATGGTGCAACTGTTCTTCTCGATGTTCGTTGCGGCGGCTTTCGTGATCCTGCCAATTGCCCATGCGACGGCGGCGTTGTCCGCACGGCACGCAGGCCTGATCGCCGGCCTGGGAGCAGGCTCCTGGTCCGCCGTCCTGGCGCTTCTCATGCCTGTGTTCGGGAGACTATTCGATCTGGGACGTTACCAGGACGCATTCGGCATCGCGGCGCTGATTCCCTGCCTGGGTTTCGCAGGGTGGTGGATTTCCACACGGAGCACAAAAGAAAAGGGCGCTTGCGGACTTACCGCAAGCGCTGCAACACAGTAGTGATTTCCGCTCCCCTCAGTTTGCGACTTCCACTTTAATCGCACGCGGTTTGGCGGCCTCTTTTTTGGGAAGCGTCACGGTCAACACGCCATTTTTGTATTCCGCCCGTACTTTCTCGGTGTCAACCGAGTCCGGCAACCCAAAATAGCGGACAAATGACCCGTAGCTTCGCTCGATGCGGTGATAGCCCTGGTTGTCCGTCTTCTTCTCGAACCGGCGCTCTCCCTTCAGCGCGAGCGTCCCGTTTTCCACGTTAATGTCGATATCCTTCTGATCGACATCCGGCAAGTCCGCCTTCACCACAAGTTCGTTTTCCGTTTCAAAAATGTCGACCGGAGGCGCCCAGGGCCGGCTGGCAGGCGGCTCGCTCAACAGCCGCGAGACAGCATCTTGAAAGAGCCTCATGGGGGGAAAGCTCTCCACGTCGCCAAACGGATCCCACTTCGTGATAGCCATATTCAGGTTTCCTCCTTGTAAATCCTTATCACAATTACAATATAAAACTTCAGCGTGTTATTGTCAAGTAATTCTTAGCATAATTATCGCACTGCCGGCTCTCTCGCCTTCTCCGGATCAAAAAGATCTTTCCTGGCAATCGGAACCACCTCGTAAGGCGCAAAATCCACCTCGTCCGTGAAGCAGTCTGCCAGATCCGATGCCGCCGCATCGAACAGATTCAGCGGCGGCATGCCAAGCAGCCTGAAAACGGTCTTCAGAAGTCCCGGAAAACTCGTGTTGACATGCGAGACGTAGTTCTTCCGCGCGTACGGGCTAGCAACAAGAAGCAGCGTGCGATGCGAATCGATGTGGTCCACACCCCCCTGCGTACCGTCTTCCGTGATGAATACAGCCATCTGCTTCCACCATCGCGTCTTAGACAGGTACTCCAGAATCCGGCCCAGCGCGTAATCGTTATCGGCAACGTAAGATGCCTTGAAAGGGTATCCGTCTTCCGGCCGGGGGCTGGCCAGGTGGTCGTTCGGCAGAAGGAGGAACAGGAAGCGTGGCAAGTCTTTCCCGGTCTTCACGAAGTCTCTTTCGATCTCGCCGATGAAACGCGTGGCACGATACTGGTCCGGGATGTTCGTGTTGTATTGCGGATAATCGCGCGACGTATTCCGGTAGAGCGGCTCTGGCAGTGGCACATTCGTCAGGTAACGCCCGCCCGTTGGTTTCAGGCCCGGTCCCTGGTAGACGCCGGCCAGCTCGAGCCCTTCGCCGAAATTGCGGAACGAAATACCGTTTCTCTCCAGGTGATGCCACAGGGTCCCTGCTTCCGGCTGCTCGTCGGGATGCACCGAGCGGCGGCTCCGCCCGCCATTGACGGCCCTCAACAAGCTTGCGGTCCGCGCATTGGGATAGGCGCCGGCCAGCCAGTGATGCCCGTCGGCGTCTACCTCCGAGCTCGCATAGAAGTTGTCACTGAAGCTCCAGCGCCGTGCGATCGCGTGGTGGTTGGGAGTCACATTGATGTTGCGAAGCCCCAGGCGGGGACGTTCCGAATCGTAGTCCGGGTAGATGATGCCATGCTCACCGAAACGCGCCAGCAGGGGGGCGCCCGCCACGGACCCGTTCGAAGCGGTGGTGATATCGCCCATCACTTCATCGAATGTCCGGTTCTCTTTCACAATCAGAACGACGTACCGGATCGCCTCGGGCAACTCTTTAGCAGCCTCTTTGCGAGGCAGGAAGCCGTTCGCGTCGTAGACGAGGCCGGTCTGCTTGGGCAACTCATCCCTTCCCGGCAGCGGAGCGATGGTCAGCGTGCCACGGCGGAGGGAACCCTGAAAGCTCTGGCGGAAGGCGCGCTTTTCGGTCGCATTGGGCCCGGTGCCATGACCCCTAATATTGGTTACATAGAGGTCATCGCCGCGGACCGCGATGGCCGCCGGGAACCATCCCACCGGCAGGTGTCCAATTATCTTATTCTGACGGGTGTCAATGATTCCCACCGCATTCATTCCCGCCTCCGCTACCAGCAGCCACCCGGAAGCTTCGTGATACGCCAAACCGCTGGGCAACACCCCGCGAAGATATTCGAGGGTGGGTATTCGAATGCGGATCTCCGTTTCAAGTTCGAGCGTGCGGGCGCTCAGGACACTCACAGAATCGTTGTGTGCGTTTGAAACATAAACGCGATCGGCTGTTGCCAGGATACCTGACGGGCTGCTGCCTCCCTGGCTGTGCTCGCCGAATGCGAGACCCGTGCGGACGAATTTCTCCACCGCCGGCGGACCCGGGCCGGAAACGTTGATGACAGCTACCGAGTTTGATCGCTCGGAGTTGGCGTCGCCTAATGGGGGCGCCTCAATCGTGCCGGCTGGTGTTTCCCGCCGCACTCCGGATGCGGCTTCCGGCGATGGAAACCCGAAGGCGGGGAAAGGGAGCCCTGTGTCGCGGATTCGCGTTGGATCGGCGCCCGAGAGCGGGCGGTATTCCAACATACCGGGATTGGTGACGTACACGCGGCTTCCGCCCGGCGCCAGCGCGATGGCAAAAGGCAGTCTGCCCACGCGCACGGAAGCGAGGATACGCTTCTTCGACAGATCGATGGCCGCTACACGATCGTTTGCCTGGTCCACGACATAGAGACGGCCGCGTTCACGATCGATCGCTAGCCCGCCCGTGTAGCTGTCCTCAAAGCCGTCCTGGTTCAGGTCAATGACCTCGCGCGTTTCACCGTTCGAAGGATTGAGCGCGCGGACGCGGCCGGAGTTGCCCTCCGATACCCACAGCTTACCGTTGTCCTCGAAGGCAATCCCCATGAAGACGCGGCGCCAATCGCCATCTTCGGAATCGCTCTCTGCATCAGCCGGGACCACGTACTCCTTGGCGCGCCACCGGTCTCCCGATCTCTCGATCACGCTCACCGAGTAGCGATTCGGTCCACCGTTCGCAGTGGCGGCGCGCTTGCCGTCCGGGCTGATTGCAATACTGAAGGGTCCCACGCCGGTCACATACTGCCTGCCCACAGGAACAATCACCCGCCCCCCAGGCAGGATGCTGGCCGCGCCGGGACGCCGGATGGCGGGCTTCTCTCCGGCTGGTGCCCGGTATTCCGCGTGCGCTGCCGGTGACAGCCAGAAGACCATCAGGATTCCAGCGGGCAGGACTTTCCGTTTATAGTGGCAATTGGCCGCGGGAGGTGACATGTACCGAAGAGCGTTCATGTACAAAATGGGAGGACTCGGACTAATACCCGCTTCAACTTCATTTTCGCAAGCCCCGATGGGCCGGGGAGCGCGCTTCTACGTACTCGACAACTACTATCTTCGCAACGGATCGCAGGTCGCGCGGATGCACGATTTTTTGCGCAGCGTGGCGCCGGTGCTCAAAGAGATTCATGCGGGACCGGCGATTTTTCTGGAAGCTCTGGTGGCGCCGCACATGCCGCAGATCGCTACGATTGCAGGATTCCAGTCGCTGCAGGAATGGGAAACGGCGCGCAGGAAGGGATCCAGGCATGAAGCCTTTCTAAAGGCGCTCCGAACTCTCGAATCCGGCGAAGAAGCGCCCTACGAGCATTTTTCGGAGACGCTGCTCGAAGCCACGGACTACTCACCGGAGATCGCCGTGCCGGAGTCCCCGCCGGCGACACAGCGCATTTTCGAGCTGCGCGTCTATCACTCGCCCACCTTCCGGCAGTTGCGCGCGCTCCACGAGCGCTTCGCCGGACCTGAGATCCGGATCTTCAACCGTGTGGGCGTGCATCCGATTCTCTACACTTCCGGGCTCACCGGACAGAACTTGCCGAACCTTACCTATCTGATCCCGTTCGAGAACCTGGCGGCCCGGGAAAAAGCATGGCAGGCATTTTCGGCAGATCCGGAATGGGTGAAGGTGAGACGCGAATCCATCGAGCGCAGCGGCCAGATCTCGAGCGTCATGAATATCTCGCTCTACAAAGCGGCCGATTATTCTCCGATCCGGTAGGGCTTGCCTGCGTCTCAGGTACAGGGGTTGCTGGTGCTAGCTGCGTGCTGGCTGGTCCAGAAGACTCGGTTCATCCGGGAAGGATCTTCGAAATATCGTTGTAAAGCACGAACATCACGACAGCCATCAGGAAAACGAAACCGAGCTTGAAAACGGTCTCCTTCACCTGAAGGCTCAGGTCACGCCGCATCAGCATTTCAATCAGCAACAGGAGGATGACGCCTCCGTCCAGAATCGGGATGGGCAGCAGGTTGAAAATGGCCAGGTTGAGGCTCACCATCGCCATCAGCCCGATGAAGGCCTCCGGCCCTTCACGCGCGGCTTCTCCCGAGAGCTGCGCAATGCGAATCGGACCTTCGAGCGACTTCGCCGACATCCGCCGCTCCACAATGCCTTGCAGGAACTTGTAGATGAGCGTGGCGCTCTTCAGATTCCGGCCAATCGATTCCCGCACCGCCTCCGGAAAACTCAGCCGGGTCATGATAAGTCGCGGCTCGAGTTGAACGCCGATCATCCAGCGTTCCTCGCCCGTGACCGTGGACTTTTCCGGCTGCACCGCGGTCTTGTGGCGGACCCCGTTCCTCGAATACAGAATCTCGACAGGCTTTCCGGCGCTGGCGGTAAGCACTTCGTTGAGCTTATGCGAGGACCGGATTGGCTGCCCGTTGATCGCCAGCAGAATATCCCCCCGTATCAATCCCGCATTTCGAGCGGCGTTCACGCCCGGCACATAGCCGGACACCTGAATTTCACTCTGCTCCGACCACCCCGCAAACCCTACTCCCGTCCGTTCGTCCAGGATCGGTGTAACCGTGACCCGAATCTGCCG
>CAADGY010000304.1 GCA_900696665.1 uncultured Acidobacteriota bacterium | reverse complement strand
CGATTCGGCCGCTGTTCCATCAGAAAGAGCCGCGCGTCAAGGCCCATGTGATGGTAGCGTTTCTGGGGTATGCTTTGTGGGTCACCTTGAAGCATCTACTGAAGCGCCGGGCGGCCGTCGTGCCGCGGCCGACTGCGCCCGCTGGAATAAGCTTGGAAGGGAGAAGTCAGTGGAGAGCTTTTTATTATGGCGGAGAGAGAGGGATTCGAACCCTCGATAGAGTTTCCCCTATACACGCTTTCCAAGCGTGCGCCTTCAACCACTCGGCCATCTCTCCTGTGGCGGCGATTTCAGTTTATCACAGGGGTTAGTCGGACTCCCTTAGCAGGTAATCTCTGAAGCGAAGGTACCACTCGGCATCGCGTCCTGGCGCTGCCGTACCGCAGAATTCCGCCTCCGTAGCTGCTCCCGCATGCCGCAGCAGAGTCTTGATGACGGCATCGCGCCCCGCCTTATTCTCCAGTGCGCGAGCCAACATCAAATCCTGCTCCACTCCCCTGCGAACCAGTCCTCTGACATTGAGGCTGCCTTTTCCTGGGAATGTGTGCGGCTCCGTGCCGCACACATAGGATCGGAGTGGCGCCAGAAGCGGCGCATCCGCCCTCTCTTCAAGACGCGGCAGTGGTCCTGATGCGTGCGCTGCTTTGGGGACTCTCGCCTTCACCACGCGGACTTCCATCGGGTACGGAACCCAGTGCTCCGCCATCCAAACCTGTGGCTCCACTTTGATCCGGCGGACCGGGGCATCATCCGCCAGCCGGACGTCGAGCCAGAAAACAGCGGTCGTCTGTCCCGGAATTCCGTCGGAGCCGATCTGCCCGTCGAAAGGTAATGAGATCTTCTCCAACCCGTCGGGTATCCAATCTTTGCCGGATTGCACAAAGATCTCGCGATAAACAGTGACGCCCGCCGCGTTCTCGGGGTTCTGTCCAAGATGCAGCGAGAAGGTGGTCCCTGGCCTGGCGGTGATGGCCAGGTGGAATCCCGAGTTGCCATTCCGGATGACCGCTGGAGAAAGCACCTCCCGTGGACGCGCGGCTTTGTCAATCTCAACCACCTGCCCAAAGGGATTGATCCGTTGGAACTCCGAGTAAACACGCACCGGTTGCGCCATCATGCTGACGGCGCCTAACAGAAAGAGCGCGAGTATAACTGGCTTTCTATGGCTCACCTGTTCAGAGTATCCGGCGCGTGCGGGCGAGCAACCGTTCCGCTTTTGCCAGGGCTTGCGCCTCTGCCTCCTCTTTCGTGTCCGCGGTGGTTCGCGCGAGACAAGCCCCCGGCGACACATTGTCGGCTATCGAGTGGAATTTGTCGCCTAGTCTGTAAGTGGTCAGATGGACGGGCCAGCCCGCCACTTCCAGATTGCGCTCAGAGTATTCCTGCGGCTTCATGAGACTCCTTTCGCGCTCTTCTTACCAGCACCTCTTTCGACGGGCACGCCGACCAGGTTGCCCCACTCGGTCCAGGAGCCATCGTAATTCTTCACGTCCTTCACGCCCAGCAAATACTTTAGAACGAACCATGTGTGGCTCGACCGTTCTCCGATGCGGCAATACGCAATGGCGGGCTTTCCCTCTTCGACACCTGCCTCACCGTACAGTGCCTGCAATTCGGCGAGGGGCTTGAATGTGCCGTCGTCGTTACAGGCCAGTCCCCAGGGCACGCTGCGCGCGGCGGGAATGTGGCCCCCACGCTGGCACGTCTCAGGCAGTCCCGGAGGCGCCAGGATTTCCCCACTGTATTCCTGCGGGCTGCGCACATCAATCAGAGCCGCTGCCGCCTTCTCCGAGGCATTCTGCACCTGTGGCAGAAACGCCCGCAGCGAATTTTCGGCTTCACTTGCCTGGTAACCGCTGCTGGGTGTGGGAGCGGGTGTTTGGGTGTCAAGCTCTCTCCCTTCGGAAATCCACTTCTTTCTCCCGCCGTTCATAAGCCGTACATCCTTGTGGCCGTATATCTTCATCTGCCAGAACGCCCAGGCCGCAAACCAGTTGTTACTGTCTCCGTAAAGCACCACTGTTGTTTCGGGGCGAATGCCGGACTCATTCATCAGCCGCTCGAAATCAGCTTTGGAAAGAATATCCCGGCGGATGCCATCGGACAATTGCGTGGTCCAGTTCCACGCAATTGCTCCCGGCACGTGGCCCTGAGCGTAAGCCGAAGTGTCCACATCCACTTCAATCATACGGACATTCGGATCTTTCAGGTGTTGTACTACCCATTCGGTCGACACCAGTGCTTCAGGATGCGCGTAGTCGCTCATCATAGCCTCCTCTATATACCCCTAACATTATCGAGATTACAGAGATTGCGCAAGCTTTCTACCTCTTACCCAATATCGAATTTCTCCTGATGCAGCAGAGGATCGCCTTTCACCAGTACGGGCCTTTTTAGTATTCCTTCCATCTCTTCAAGATACTGATTACTATTGGATTTCAGCACCTTCGCTACATCCGGATTCACCCGCAGGACCACATTTTCTCCGTCCACCGCGCCTGCTATGTTCTGTGCTTCCTGGAGAATCTCGCCTATCACCGTATCCACGCTCTTAACGTATCCGGCGCCCTCACAATACGGACAGGGCGAGCACAGGGTCCGCTCCAGGCTCTGCTTCACTCGCTTGCGAGTGATGGCCACCAGCCCGAAGTCATTGAACTGAAGAACTTTGGACGGCGCACGGTCGGCCTGCATAGCCTCTTCCAGCCCCTGCATTACCTTCTGCCGGTTTTTTCTCTCGTCCATGTCGATGAAATCGACCACGATGATGCCGCCCAGGTCGCGTAAACGAATCTGCCGGACGATCTCCCTTACCGCTTCGAGATTGGTCTTTACGATCGTGTCTTCGAGGCGATTGGACTTGCCGACAAACTTGCCCGTATTCACATCGATGGCCACCAGGGCCTCAGTCTGATTGATTACGATATAGCCACCTGACTTCAACCATACCTTGGGCCGAAGCGCTTTCTCCAATTCCTGCGTAATGCCGAACGCATCGAAGATAGGCGCCGGCCTCGTGTAGAGCTTCACCCGGGGAATCAGGACCGGCTGAAAACGCTGTACAAACGATAGAACGTTCTCATAGATCTCTTCACTGTCGATCCAGATCGCCTTAAAAGAATCTGCAAACTGATCACGCAGTACGCGCTGCACAATATCGAGATCGTGATGCAGCAGGGCGGGCGCCCGCTTCTTCTCGGCCTTCTGGCGGATGTCCTGCCACAGGTTATACAGGAACTGCATGTCGTCCACAATCTCCCGCTCTGTCTTTCCCTCGCCGGCGGTCCGGACGATGAAGCCTCCACTCATACTGGACCGCTGCGCCTGCAGGATCTTCTTCAGGCGAAGGCGCTCCTCGTCGGTCGAGATTTTTCGTGAAACACCCATGTGCTCGAGTGTCGGCATATACACGACGTACCGGCCCGGCAGTGCGATATGGGAGGTGATACGCGCGCCTTTCTGGCCCAGCGGCTCCTTGGCCACCTGCACCAGAATCTCCTGCCCCTCTTTCAGAAGGTCTGCGATCGAAGGCCCCGCCTTCTCAGGCCGTATAACGGTCCGTGAAGCGTCGCTCCTGTAGTCTGGTTGTTTTGATTCGGGCGTGGCCTCTTCATTCAAAGGACGCGTTTTTCGCCGGTTGCGGCGTGTCACGCGGTGCATGTATCGAGGGCCTTGTTCCCGCAGAGTCGCAGTGAGGCTGTGGGGCTTTCGTATGGGCTCGATCTCGCCCGCAGCGGACGCGGCCTCTTCTACTGGCTGCTGGTCATCATCTTCCTTCGCTTCCACATCCGGTTCCACATCCGCAGTGGCATGCGGGCCTTCGTCTTCGCTCTCCAGTTCTCCTTCTTCCGGTTCCGGGCCGGACCGCGCCTCGGCGTCCATTTGAGCTTCCAGAATCATCTCCCGGATCTCGCTGTCGTCAAACTCCTCCTGTTCATCGAGAACTTCGGCCCCGTCCGCACCCTCGTCTTCCACCCCGTTGGCGGCGTCTTCTTCGATTTCTTCCGTTTCACTTTCCAGTAGGGGTTCGGCTTGTTCTTCCTTTTCGGACGGCATGGCTTCCTCGACGTCGTCCGCGGCACCGGTATGATCTTCCGGCTGATCCTCGATCGCCGTCACATCACCATCGAAATCCTCTAAGAGCGCCTCGACATGACTAGAGGTCGCTTGTTGCGGAGCCTCCTCCTCGGCTCCAGCAGATTCGGACGGTTCTGTTCCGCGATATTTGGCCAGGGATTCGCCCGGCAAAACAGCGAAGTCCAGCTCGGAAACGGCAGGCGGTTCCTGGATCTCCTGTTCCTCTTCCGCCGGGGCGGACTCCGTCGCATACTTCGATTCAGGAAATCCCCGTCCCCGGTTGCGCCTCCGCCGGGAGCGGCGGCTTCGCCGGTCGCGTCCTTCCGCCTCGTCGGTCCGCTCCGGCGTAGCTGCCGCGGACTCAGCGATCATCGGCGGCGCTGACGGTGGAACCTTCGCCGGGCCGATGCCCAGTGAGGAACCATGGGCCTTCACGGGCTTCTCCTCCGGAATGATCCTGTCGTATTCGTCGCTTTCTTCGAAGAAGTCTGATACGTACAAAAACGTGTCACGCTCGAGCCCGAGGTCGACGAAAGCCGACTGCATTCCAGGCAGGACGCGCGTGACACGCCCCTTGTGAATGCTGCCGGCCAGCGAATACTCGTGCGAACGTTGGAAAAAAATCTCGACCAGTTGGTCGTCTTCGAGCACCGCCACTCTGGTTTCGTGGCGGTTGGATGAAATCACAAGCTCTTTGGCCATGCCAACTATCTCCGTCTACTTTACGGCCCGGTTGGAGGGCTGACCCTCCGGCGCCGGTCCGGGTTTGGCCGCGGCGAGTGCATTTGGCGTGAGGAAGAGGAGAACGGTATTGCTCCCCGGCTTCGAGGACTCCTGCGCCGGTGATTTCCAGCCTACCATCGGGCTACTTTGCTGGCCGCCCACATCTTTCAGGTGTGGCGTATATACGCCAGAATCGAGTTCTACGGGCGGGCCAAAGAGCGTCTCCCGCTCCGGCTGCACAACCCGACAAGCCTTGCTCCCCGGCTGTGGGGCCTGTAAACACTGCCCCGTTCCCTGCCGCGGCCAGCTTCCTGAACCTGGTTAATAAACCGAATCCGTTCTTCCCCGAGAACCTCGGGACCTAACGCCTCAAACGCGTTGTTAATTCGTAAGTCTGCGGAGCCGGACACTATGAACCAGCCCCAGCAACATAAAGGTCGAAAGTGTATTTGAGCCGCCGGCACTCATCAACGGCAGCGGTATTCCTGCAACCGGCATGCGCCCCACCACCATTCCCACATTCACAAGAACGTGAAAAAGCAGCATCGCCGCGGCTCCCATACAGATATACATGCCGGAGCGGTCTACGGCCGATTGGGCGTTTTGAACGATCTGTAGAATCAGCATCAAATACAACCCCAACCCTACCAGCACTCCGACAAATCCATGCTCTTCAGCGAAAGCCGAAAATATAAAATCCGTGTGCGGCACGGGAAGAAACCGCAGTTGCGTCTGTGTTCCCTGCGTCACTCCCCGGCCCCAAATGCCCCCGTTTCCGACCGCGATCCGCGACTGGATCACCTGGTATCCCGAACCACGGGGGTCCTCATCGGGATCCATGAACGTCACCAGCCGCGCCTTCTGATAGTCCTTGAGAAAATACCATCCAATAGGCAGAATCATCAGGAAAATCAATGTGATCGCTACCATGTACTGCCAGCGCAGCCCGGCCAGAAATACTCCCACTACCAGAGCGGGCATATAGGTCAGACTTGTTCCCAGATCGGGCTGCCTCATCACCAGCAGCATGGGAACACCCACCAACCCGCCGAGTTTCAACAGGTCAATGACATCCAACCTGTCTTTCCGGACATCCGTGATATACCGGGCTATCACCAATATTATCACCAGCTTCACGAATTCCGAGACCTGAAGATGAAAACCTCCCACAAGCGGAATCCATCGCCTCGATCCAAACACCTGGCGCCCTACAACGAAAGTCAGCAGCAGCGATGCAATCGAAAGGATGTAAAAAACCGGAACGTGCGTTAGAAGGACCTGGTAATCGATCTTGGCCACGGCATACATCACCGCGGTCCCGGCGATTACATAAATAATCTGTTTCCACCACGCATCCTCCCAAATTGTGTTGTGCGTGGCGCTGTAGATCTGCATGATGCCCAGCACACAGATAAACGCCGTTAGCACCAGGAGCGTCCAGTCAAGGTCCCGCACCGTGCGGTAGCGTGCGCCTGCCACTGCCTAACGCTCCTCCTGCCGGAAACGGACGGCGCCGGGAGCGAACAGCAAGCTGTCTTGCAGATTGTTCAGCGCCAACTGCTTCCGGTCCGCTTCTTTCCTCAATTTTTTGTCGAAATATGCCTTCAGGACATCGCGTGCGATAGACCCAGCCGCCGAGCCGTGCTCGCCTCCCTCAAACAGAACCGATACCACGATCTCGGGCGATATCCGTGGGGCGAACGCCACAAACCACGCGTTGTCTTTCAACTCGCGGCCCAGTTTGGTTCCTTGTAGCACGGCGTTGGAGGCAAGCTGCGCCGTTCCCGTTTTTCCGCACACATCGTAGCCCACCAGTCTGGCCCTGGCGCCGGTGCCACCTCCTTCGTTCACCACGCCATACATGCCGTAAATCACCTGGTTAACATGATCGATATTGAAGTCCAGGCGCTTTGCAGGCTCCCCCCGGGTCTGCTCTTTCACAAGGTGAGGCTGCACCAGCACGCCTCCGGTCGCAATTCCGCCGATCGCACGAGCAAGTTGCAGGGGAGTAACCGTGAGCGCACCCTGGCCGATGGCGACGGAGATCGTCTCTCCGGCGTACCATTTCTGGCGGAAGGTTTTCATCTTCCACTCGGTGGAGGGAACAATGCCGACTGCTTCGTGGGGCAGGTCGATACCGGTCGGCTTGCCCAGGCCGAGTTTCTCCGCCCACGCTGCGATGCCGTCGATACCCAGCCGGTTGCCGACATTGTAAAAGAAGACATCGCAAGACTGCACCAACGCCTTATGGACGTCTACGATGCCATGCCCGCGCCGTTGCCAGCACCGGAAATAGTGCCCGTAAAAGGTCGCCCCTCCCGTGCAGTGCACTTTGAAATTGTCGTCGATCACCCCGGATTCCAAACCCGCTATCTCCATGATCGGTTTGAACGTGGAGCCCGGCGCCAGTTGGGCTTGGATGGCACGGTCCAGAAGCGGGTTCTCCGGGTTGTCGACGATTTCCTTCCAATCCTTCGAACTGATACGTCCAGCGAATTTGTTTGGATCGTAGGAGGGGCGGCTCACCATCGCCAGTACTTCACCGTTGCGAGGGTCCAGCGCTACGACCGCGCCACGGCGGCCGTCCATCGCCAGTTCCGCTACAACCTGGAGGTCCAGATCGATGCTCAGTTGCAGATCCTGTCCCGGAACGGCTTCTCTTATCGCCAGCAGTTCCCGTTCACGCCCCCGATTGTCCACCAGCACCTGCCGCTGCCCGTCCACGCCCATCAGGCGGCTGTTGTATTGGCGTTCGACTCCCTGCTTGCCGATGATGTCGCCCGGCTTGTACTTTGCGAACTCGAACGTGTTCAGTTCGGCGTCGCTGACCTCACCCACATATCCGACGACATGCGCCGCGATACCACCCTCGGGGTATTGCCGCCGCTGCGCGCGGATCAATTCCATCTCCGGGAAACCGGGAAATCCCCTGTGTGCTTCCACAAAGGAGAGTTCGCCGGGTGTCAATTCTTCCTTGATGATGATGGGCTCATACAGCGGACGGGACTGAAAACGCTTCACACGCTCGAGCAGATCGTCATAGTCCAGGTTCAAACCTTCGGCTATCGGCGCCAGGTGTTCCGGTTTCAGATTTTCGCGCGAGAGCAGAAGGCTGAAGATGGAACGGTTATCAACAATCACTCTCCCATCCCTGTCGAGGATTTTGCCTCTCGGAGCGAGAATCGGTATCCCTTTGATCCGGTTGCGTGCCGCCGCTTCGCTATAGACTTCCGGATTGCGTATCTGCAAGTCCCAAAATCCCGACAGCAGAAACACGAACACCGCGATAGCAGCATATTGGAACGCGACAATTTTCGCAGAGGCGAACTTGATCTTAGGCCGCGGCGGCAGGATGGGGGGCGCCAGCTCTGTCTCAGGAGGCAGATCCAGCAGTTCTTCGTGATTGTTTTCGGTTGGAACGTCTTTCACGAGCGGCGGGACTTCTTCTCAGCCCGTACTTCTCATTCTATCGAAAATGTGGAACAACGGCAGCGCCACAATCGCGTTGAACAAGCCAAATAGAAGCGTTTGCTCAAAATCGAAGTTGATCTCCTGGCCCAGCAGCGCCCGCATGAGCACCCAGTGGAAAAACTGGTGAAAAAAGAAAAAGAAGAATGCCAGGATCATCCGGACCAGGGGATTATCTACGTCGAACCGGAGGCTGACGGAAGCGGAGAAATAGCCGACCAGGCTCTTGACGATACCAAGCATCCCAATGGGGTGGTGCGAAAGCGAGTCCTGTGCCAGGCCGATCGCGCATCCGATGAACGTGCCCGATACGGGGCTTCGCTTCATCAGGGAGAAGTAGACTGTGACGAGCAGCGGGAGTTCCAGGTACGACAGATACTCGAAGAACAGAGGGACGTAAACATGAAACAGGATAGCCGCTAACGCTACGACCACCAGAACGCTGGTCCGGTAGCGGGACGGCCGGCCCCGGCGCGGCAGTTCCGTCAACAGTTCGTCGCTGTAACGGTTCATCGCCCTTCCGGCGGTCGCTCTGAAGCCGATGACGTCGCTGCCGGCACGCGTTGCTTTGGAGGCGCCGGAGCGGGATTCAAGTTAAAGTCCGGCGGCTTCGTTCCGGGTCCGCCTTCGCCGAACCTGTGGCCTTGGGCCTCTCCCAGGCGCTTATATCGCAGCCTCAACCGGTCGGCGTCCGTCCGTGCGGCGGCCTCGTTTGCGCCTGTTAAAGATTGCCCGGTATTCTCCTGCGGCGGCTGCGTCAGGTGCATTCCCGCCGCCGGCTGCTCTCCTGGCGGCGGGACCTCCTGGTGTACTCCCTCGAGTACGATTAGAACCTCTTCAAGCCCATGCTCGAGCCCGAGAGGCGCCACCTGGATATTTTGGAATGTTCTGCCCCGGCTTACGCCGGTCACTCGCCCGACGGGTAACCCCTTCGGAAAAATCCAGTCTTCTCCGGAGGTATAGAACACATCACCTACTTCGATCTTCTGCTCGTTTGGAATGTAATCGATCAACCCTGTGCCGTGACCCTGTCCCTTATACGTTCCCCTGATTCCGGTTCTCTGTGAAACGACGCCGGCGGCGAATTCGGGGTCAGTCAGCAGCATTACCTGCGACGCGGTCGGGTAGGCTGCCGTCACTTTTCCTACAATGCCATCCGGAGTGATGACGGCCATGCCTCGCATAACACCCGCTCCCGAGCCCGCATTCACGTAGAATCCCCTCGAATTGGCGCCCGGACTGGAGGCGATAATCCTTGCCGGAATGGTGCGGGATGGAGTACGGCCCTGAAAAGCCGTGAGCGCCTTCACGCGGTCGGCGGTGGCGAGTTCGTTCCGAAGAAAACGGTTGTCAAGCTTGAGCTTGCCGATCTCTTCCTGCAGTCTCTTGTTTTCCGCCCGTACATTGACCAGCGCCAGATAATCGTTTACCGCTCCCATCGTCCTGCTGCGCGCCGACTCCAGAACACGCGCAAACGGTGTCACGGCCGTAACCGCCCACACGCGAAGCAGACGGATATCCTGCTGCGTCTTCACCTGGTAAGCCACCAACATCAGTTGGATGAAGATCACTACCACCAGGACCGTCAAATTGCGATAGCGGTTAACAAGGGAATCCATTGCACGTCTGCGACGGCCCCGCGGCCGTTCGTTCTACTCGATTGCCACCCGGCGAAGAAGCTTGAAATCCGTCAGCATCTTACCTGTGCCCAAAACAACCGAAGCCAGCGGATCCTCGGCGATCGACACCGGAAGGCCGGTCTCCTCGCGGATACGCTTATCCAGATTTTTGAGAAGGGCGCCTCCGCCCGTCAACACAATGCCTCGATCGCTGATATCGGCGCTCAATTCCGGCGGTGTACGTTCCAACGCCACGCGGATGGCGTTCATGATAGTGGCTACGCATTCGCCCAGCGCCTCCCGGATCTCTTTATCTTCAATAGTTACGGTTTTTGGTACTCCCTCGATCAGGTTTCGCCCCTTTACTTCCATGGTGAGCGGCCTGTCCAGCGGATAGGCCGAACCGATCTGGATCTTGATGATTTCCGCCGTGCGCTCCCCGATCAGCAGATTGTATTTGCGCTTCAGATACTGCATGATCGCGTCGTCCATCTCGTTGCCTGCCACGCGCACCGACCTGGAATACACGATGCCGGAGAGCGAGATGACCGCCACATCGGTAGTTCCGCCGCCGATGTCCACCACCATGTTGCCGGAAGGTTCGGTGATAGGCAGGCCCGCTCCGATGGCGGCCACCATGGCCTGCTCCACCAGGTGCACTTCGCTCGCCTTTGCCCGGTATGCCGAATCGATGACCGCGCGCTTTTCCACCTGCGTAATCTCGCTTGGCACGCCGATGACAATACGAGGGTGGACCAGCATTTTGCGGCCGTGCGCTTTCTGAATGAAGTAATTCAACATGCGCTCGGTCACTTTGAAGTCGGCAATAACACCGTCCTTCATCGGCCGGATCGCCACGATATTGCCAGGAGTGCGTCCTAGCATCTCTTTGGCCTCCCTGCCGACTGCTTCCACTTCGCCCGTGTTTTTATTGATGGCGACAATCGATGGTTCGTTCACCACCACGCCTTTGCCCTTTGCAAACACCAGCGTATTAGCAGTGCCGAGGTCGATAGCCAAATCGGATGAGAAGAGGCTGAACAGCGAACGGACGTTCATCGATGGATTTCTTTTGACTCCTGTCAGATTCGAAGGATCTGCTGCCTGGATGCACGCTCCGCTCCACCCGGAGGCTACTATTCGGAATGTCAGGGGGGGAAGCAGTCCCTCTCCAGCGTATCATAGGAAATCTTTGCCTTACAAATTTAAACCTTTTGTTTCAGCGGAATAGGATTTCCCACGAAGATGCTGCTGAATCCGGCGCGCCGCGAGATCAAGGGTTTCCCGGTATTGGCGCCGGTGGCGCAAATCCGCTTTTTCTATGTGTTGCGCAAGCTCTGCCGCGAGTTCACGCCATTCCGGGTAGCGGCCGTCCAATGCCGCCAGGAATTCATCACGATGTGCCCATTCCCGTGAAGTGAGCCCCAGCCGGACGTCTATCCACAAAGTAAGCCCGGCCAGTCTCCGGCAGGGACTCTCTTGCGCCGCCTGTTTCTGCCGGGAAGCGAGTTCGAGACGCGCTCTTTCCAGGTTGCGGATCCAGAAGGAATCGTAGTCGATACCGCGCCGCCGGAAATCCTGCCGCAACAGTTCGTGCTGCACGATGTCGCTGGCATGCAGAGCCACACACGCTTCGGTGCCACGGAAGGCCAGCGATGGATAGCCGTTCAGGTTTAACCACACGTGCCCGAACTCATGCGCCAGCAGGGCTTCTTCAGCTCCTTCCCATTCTCCGGCCAGTGCCATGTTCAGCAACACGAAAAAGAGCCGGCCTTCCACCCCTTGATAGTCGATGGTTAGAGCATGTGCCAGCGCGAACTGTTCGAGAAACGCCGTGTCGCGGAGATAGCGCTCGAGAACTTCGATAGCGGGAATGTCCGTGGGCAGCCGTATCTCCCGGTTGGCCGGATCGGTGAAGATCCGTACGGGGATCAGCCGCCCATTGCTCGCAGCCTCGATTTCAGACTTCCACTCCGAAAGCGCGGGCGGCAACTCCACCCGCCAATCTGCGTGTGTTGCCGCCATCAGGGGGAAGAACAGCGCCACGGCTGCCGGAAACCGCTTCACTTGGTTCAATCTAGCACGTGCTTTTACAATGATGTCTGGTGTTTAGCAGGAGATCGTTTCTCGCTGGTGCGTTTGCCGTTACCGGCTGCGGCCGGAGGCGCGGCCACGGCTTCGACGGATACGCGTTTGTGGCGAACCAGGAAGGCGGTGCGGTGGCGGCTGTCGATCTGACGGCTTTTGCGGTCGTCCGCCACATTCGTGTGAATGGCGCTCCGTCGGAAGTCATCGCTCATCCACGCCGGCCGTCCGTGTACGTTCTAACACCTGCTTCCGGCGCAGTACACGAAATCGGACAGGACACTCTTGCCGTACGGCGGACGGTGCGGCTTGATTCCCGCACCGATTCGATGCGGCTCTCGCCGGACGGAGCGCACCTCTACCTTCTGTGCCGTGAATCCAGGGAACTTA
Source organism: uncultured Acidobacteriota bacterium (assembly GCA_900696665.1). Classification (GTDB taxonomy): domain Bacteria; phylum Acidobacteriota; class Terriglobia; order Bryobacterales; family Bryobacteraceae; genus CAADGY01. The sequence goes on along the minus strand of CAADGY010000304.1, from coordinate 9,089 downwards.
TCTCTATCGGCGTAGAAACGCTTAAGCCGGAAGGGCATATCCGGATCTCCGGCCGCGCTTTCGATTTTGACATCTCCCCCGACGGGCTTTACGCCGCGATGTCGCACCCGGAGTTGCGCGCCGCTGAAGTCGTCGCCCTGGATTCCCGGCGCACCAAAGCCCGAATGGTTCTGGCTGGTGAGCCAGGGGTCTTGCGGTTCCGGTCCGACGGGCGCTATGTATTGATTGCGGACCGCACTATGCGGGTGCTTTCCATTTTCGAGACCAGTTCGGGAGCAACCGTAACGCACCTTCCGCTGGCGGTATCCCCCGAACATTTCTGCTTTAACGCTGACGGCGGGCAGATGTTCATCACCGGCCCGGGCATGGATGCCGTCGTGGTAGTTTATCCCCACAACACGCCGCAAGTGGCCGAAACGGCGCTCGCCGGCAGGACTCCCGGGTTTATGGCTGCTACGCGTCCAGGCAGCGCGTCGCAGCTATTGTTCGTCACGAACCCCAACTGGGGTCACGTCACGATTCTCGATATCCGGACCCGGCGGGCAATCGCTACGGTCGCGGTGGGCTCGTCTCCGGAGTTCATCTGTATTACCCCCGACAACCAGTACGCTCTTGTGCTCAACCGCGTGTCGGGCGATCTTGCCGTCATCCGCATTCCCACAATAACCGCCAGGCGCACGAAAGCCGCCGCGCTGTTCACGATGATTCCCGTGGGTTCCAAACCCGTGAGCGCAGACGTCGCTCACATTTGAGGGAAGCTTCTCAATACCCCAGCAGTTGGCGTGCTTTTTCCAGCACCTTTTGCGGGTTCGGCAGGAACGCTTCTTCGAGCGGGGGGCTGTAAGGGACCGGCGTATCGGGTGCGGCAATGCGCATGACAGGGGCGTCCAAGTATTCAAAAGCTTTTTCGCCGATGCGCGCGGCGATTTCGCCGCCGATACCGCCGGTCAGCGTGTCTTCATGAAGCAGGATCACGCGGGAAGTCTTCTTCACGCTTTCGAGCACCGTCCCTTCATCAATGGGCAGAAGCGTTCGCAGGTCCACGATTTCAAGCGAGATACCTTCTTTTTCAAGTTCCGTAGCCGCTTCCTCCGCGACGTATACCATTGCGCCATAGGTAATGATCGAAAGATCGCTGCCCTCGCGGAACACGCGCGCTTTGCCGATGGGAACTGTGTAGTCTTCCTGGGGTAACTCTTCTTTCACCCTACGGTACAGGGCCTTGTGCTCGAAAAAGATCACGGGATCGTTATCACGGATGGCGGACTTCACCAGTCCTTTTGCATCGTAAGCGGTGGAGGGGGTAATTACCTTCAAGCCGGGCGTATGGACGAACCATGCTTCGGGATTCTGGGAGTGGAAAGGTCCTCCATGGATACCGCCGCCCGAAGGAGCGCGCACAACGATAGGAACGGACGCTCCCCATCGATACCGGCACTTGGCGGCGAAATTTACAATCTGGTCGAAGCCGCACGTGATGAAATCGGCGAACTGCATTTCGGCAACCGGCCGCAGTCCCATCATCCCCGCACCGATCGCTGCGCCAACGATGGCCGATTCAGAAATTGGGGTATCTACGATTCTCTTCTCACCGAAATGGTCCAGCATGCCCGCGGTGATCTTGAACGCTCCGCCGTAGATCCCAATATCCTCGCCGATGACGAAGACATTCGGGTCACGTTCCATCTCTTCCCAGATTCCTTCCCGAATCGCTTCCAGGTAAGTTGTCGCCACGTCACTTTCCTTCGATGGACTGCTCGTAGACGTTGTTCAGCACTTCGGAAGGATCGGGGTATGGGCTGTTCTCGGCCCACTCCACCGCTTCTTCCACTTCGGAGCGGATCTGCCCGGTGATGCGGTCCAGGTCCTGCTCCTCGGCCCAGCCTTCCGCCAGAATGCGCGAGCGGAGCCGCAAGATGGGATCCTTCTGCGCCCATTCCGCCCACAAGTGCTCGGGGACGTAGGATGCCGCATCGTGTGCCGAATGGCCTGTCATCCGGAAGGACTTGCATTCGATGAGAGACGGCCCCAGTCCGGCTCTGGCGTGCTCGATGGCGCGTTTCACCGTTGCGTTTACGGCCAGAACATCGTTGCCGTCCACAATGTGACCCGGTATTCCATAGCCGGGAGCGCGGTCGGCAACGTTCTCGCAGCGCATCTGCTTGGAGAGGGGCGTGGAATATGCATACTGGTTGTTATTGCAGATGTAGACGACCGGCGCCTTCTGTACTGCCGCGAGATTCAGGCCCTCGTGCCAATCGCCGCGGCTGGTGGCGCCGTCTCCGAAAAAGCATAGAGCTACGTTGCGGCTGCCCTTGTACCGGAGCGCCATCGCCGCGCCCGCCGCGACCGGAACGGAAGCGGCCATGGCGCTGATGATCGCAACTATGTGCAGGCTGAGGTCGCCCATGTGCATGTTGCCGTCTTTTCCCCGCGTAATGCCTCCGACGCGCCCCATGTACTGCGCAAAAACCTGTCTCGGGTGGATTCCGCGAATGAAATAAAGGCCCAGGTCGCGATGGCTTGGGAAAAGAACGTCCTCGGGTTCCACGGCAAGCCCCGCGCCGATACAGATGGCTTCCTGGCCTCTACCTACGTAGACGCCTCCGAGGATCTTACCTTGCCTGTAGAGTTTTCGCTCGATACGATCTTCCACTTCGCGCATCAGCGTCATGTAATGAAAGGCCCGCAGCGCAAGGCCTGCTTCGGTGCCGGGTTCTTCCGCGGCAATAGCCGGATTTCCGGTGAGTAAGGATTTCACAGCGGCCATGGTCATACTCAGGGCGAGATTGTCGTCCAAAGCCTGTAGTATACGCCATTTCACCGCCGCGGCAGAGGAGCGCGGACCGCTCTGGCGCCCCCGCCGCCAACCCGTTATGATGTCTTCATGCCGTATACTCTGAGCCGCAGGAATCTGCTTCGCCTCGCCGCCACGCCGGCTGTCCTGGCTCTGGCGCAGGACCGGTCTTCTTCCACAAAATGGGCACTGTTGTCGGATGTCCATATTCCAGCCGATCCAAGCGGAGTCTATAGAGGGTTCCGGCCTGTCGAAAACCTGAAAAAGACCGTTCCAGCAGTGGGAGCCTTCAAGCCCGATGGAATGATCATCTGCGGCGACCTTGCCAGGTTGGAAGGTTTGCCCGGCGATTACGAAACTCTGGGCGCCCTGGTCCGTCCCGTGGCGGAGCGAACGCCCGTCGCCATGGCGTTGGGGAACCACGACGATCGCAAAAATTTCCTCACAGCCTTTTCCAGCCGGCCTGGCGAAGCTCAGGACGTACAGGGCAAATGGGTCTCTGTGCTCGATGCGGGGCCGCTAAGAATCGTTCTGCTGGATTCATTGCTTTACGTAAATCGTGTGGCCGGGCTCCTGGGCAAAGCGCAGCGCCAGTGGTTGGAAACCTACCTTCGTTCCAACCAGGCGCCAACGGTTTTCTTTGTGCACCATACGCTCGACGACGGCGACGGCGCCATGCTCGACAGCCAGCGCTTTTTCGAGATCATCCGGCCCGCAAAGCAGGTGAAAGCTGTGTTTTACGGCCACTCCCACCGCTACCGTTACGACCAGGAGGACGGGCTTCATCTGGTGAATTTGCCCGCGGTGGGCTACAACTTCAACGACGCGGAACCTGTCGGCTGGGTAGAGGCTCTGTTCCGGAAAGACGGCGGCGATTTTACACTCCGCGCCATTGGCGGCAACACGGAGCAGTCCGGAAAAACCGTTTCACTTCGCTGGCGCTCGTCGTAGCAGCAACCGGGCTGACAGCAGGGCGGCTAGAATTGCGCCATAAAAAACGGGCATGCGGATATCGGACTTCACCAGCCAGTAGTAATGAAGCACTCCCAATGCCGCGCTCAGGTAGATCGCCCGGTGAAGTTGTTGCCAGCGCTTGCCGCCAAGACGCCGGATCCATCCTGCCGTCGAAGTGGCGGCGAGAGGAAGCAACAGTAGAAACGACGTGAACCCGGCGGTGATGAACGGGCGTTTCCCGATGTCTTGCAGCATGGCCGGAAAATCCAGGAACTGATCGAGCAATATATAGGTGAGGAAGTGCAGGAAGCCGTAAAAAAAGGCGAACAACCCCAGAAGCCGGCGAAAACGTATCAATTGCGGGAAGCGTAGAATCTTCCGCAACGGGGAGATTGCCAGCGTAATAAGGAGAAGCCGGAGGGTCCAATCGCCGGTCGCGTGCGTGATGTATTCGATCGGGTTCGGTCCAAGCTCCTGACGGAAGCCTTTCCAGATCAAAACCGCGGCGGGCACCAATGCCAGAATCCAGACAACGGTTTTGGCGAGCGCCATCGCTTTAGCGCCATCACTTCTGGCGCGCGCGCCTGTGTTTCCGAGCGGATGCGCAATCATTGTCCGGCGCCACGCCTAGTAGTATTTCTTCAGATCCATGCCGGCGTAGAGGCTCGAGACGCTGTCGCCATAACCGTTAAACAGGAGTGTGTCGCGCTTGAAGAATTCGCCGATCCGCCGCTCTTTCGCCTGGCTCCAGCGCGGATGATCCACTTTCGGATTCACGTTGGAGTAGAAGCCGTATTCGCGCGGGTTCGCCAGGTTCCAGGTAATGGGTGGCTCCTTTTCGACGAGCTTGATTTTGGCGATGGATTTGATGCTCTTGAACCCGTATTTCCACGGTACGACGATACGCACCGGCGCACCGTTCTGATTGGGCAGCCGCTCGCCGTAAAGCCCCACGCAGAGCAGGGTGAGGGGGTGCATCGCCTCGTCCATCCGCAAGCCCTCCACGTAAGGAAACGGGATGCCCGAAAAGCGCGCCTGGGGCATTTGCTTCGAGTTGTAATAACTCTGGAACGCCACGTACCTTGCCTTGGAGAGCGGCTCCACCTGTTTAAGAAGTGTGCTCAGCGGATACCCGGCCCACGGAATGACCATCGACCATCCCTCGACGCAGCGCATCCGGTAGATCCGCTCCTCGATGGGCGCCAGCGCCAGGATCGAGTCCAGGTCGAAGGTCCGGGGCTTTTGGGCGTGGCCTTCCACGGAAACGGTCCATGGTACAGTCTGGAAGTTTTTCGCGAACCTGGCCGGCTGGTCTTTTCCGGAGCCGAACTCGTAGAAGTTGTTGTAGGTGGTGACGGCATCATACGGCGTTAACTTTTCTGTTGTACTGAACGGGCTCTTACCCAGCCCTTCCAGTTTCGCCGCGGCGCGCAGCGCACCAGCGCCCACTGCCAGGCCCACCCCGCCAGCCAGGAATTTCCTGCGGCTGAAATATACGTCGCGAGGCGTGATCTCGGAGGAACGGATCTCGCCAGCTTTCCCGATCAACATAGCAGCATCCCCTTATTTACAATGTATTCGTTTTTGAGGCGGCGGATGTAAAGAATCTAGCGCTGGTTCGCGTTGAGGGTCTTCTTCCGGAGGCGAATGGAATGCGGCGTGACTTCCACCAGTTCGTCGTCACGGACGAATTCGATCGCCTGTTCCAGGTTCAGGATGCGCGGAGGCACCAGCCGGATGGCCTCATCTGCGGTGGAGGCGCGCATATTAGTGAGCTTCTTTTCCTTGACGATGTTTACATTGAGATCGGCATCGCGCGCGTTCTCGCCAACGATCATGCCTTCGTAGACTTCGGCGCCCGGCGTAACGAAGATATCGCCCCGTTCCTGAAGGTTGTAGATGGCGTATGCCGTCGCTCTACCTGGGCGGTCCGCCACCAGCGAACCTGTCGGTCTCGTTGGGATGTCGCCCTGCCAGGGGATATAGCCGTGGAACAGAGAATTCATGACAGCGGTGCCGCGTGTATCGGTCAACAGTTCGCCCCGCAAACCGATCAGACCACGGGAAGGAATATGGAATTCCAGGCGAACACGGCCGGAGCCGTTATTCACCATTTTGGTCATCTTACCCTTGCGGGACCCCAGTTTTTCGATGACGACTCCGGTGAAATTTTCCGCGCAATCGATAACCAGGAGTTCGACCGGCTCGTGTACCGCCCCGTTCACGGTCTTCGTCAGTATTTCCGGCTTACCCACGGCGAGCTCGTAACCTTCGCGGCGCATCATTTCTACAAGAATCGCAAGCTGAAGCTCACCGCGGCCCATTACTTTGAAAGCATCCGGGCCGCCCGCTTCCTCCACCCGGATGGAAACATTGGTGAGCAGTTCCTTGTCCAGGCGGTCGCGCAGATTGCGGGAGGTCACATACCGGCCTTCGCGTCCGGCGAACGGCGACGTGTTCACGGTGAAGGTCATTGCAATCGTCGGCTCATCGATCTGGATATTCGTGAGCGGTTTCGGCGTCTCGGCGCTGGTGATCGTTTCTCCGATCGTGATCCCCGGGACACCGGCGATGGCGAGCACGTCGCCCGGCCTGCCGATGCGCTCCTCCACGCGGGACAGCCCCTCGAAGGAATAGAGCTTTGTGATGCGCGTCTTTTCAAGAGACCCGTCGAGCTTCACAATGCCAACCTCATCGCCGAGGTTCAACGTGCCGGAGAAAACCCGTCCGATCGCAAGCCGGCCCAGGTAGTCGCTGTAATCCAGATTGGCGGCCAGCAGTTGCAGGGCGCCGCCGGGGTCGCCGGCAGGGCAGGGAATGTGTTCGAGGATTGTATCGAAAAGCGGGCGTAAATCCGCGCCATCCGCCTCGGGCGCGGTCTTTGCGATGCCGAGCTTGGCATTCGTGTAGATAACCGGAAAATCGAGCTGCTGCTCGCTGGCGTCAAGATCGATGAACAGGTCATAGACTTCGTTCAGTACCTCCTGAATGCGTGCATCGGCCCGGTCGATTTTATTGATGACCAGAATGGGAGGCAGCTTCGCCTCGAGCGCTTTCATGAGCACATAGCGGGTTTGCGGAAGAGGCCCCTCGCTCGCGTCGACCAGCAGCATGACGCCATCGACGATCTTAAGCGCCCGCTCCACTTCGCCGCCGAAGTCGCTGTGGCCGGGGGTATCGACGATGTTAATTTTGACTCCGGCATAGCGCACTCCCGTGATCTTGGCGAGGATGGTGATACCGCGCTCGCGCTCCAGTTCGTTGGAATCCATGACACGCTCGGCCACCTGTTCGTTGTCGCGGAAAATACCGCTCTGTTTCAGCATGGCGTCGACGAGCGTGGTCTTTCCGTGATCGACGTGCGCAATGATAGCGATATTGCGAATGGATGCGCTGAAAATATTGTTTCTCCCGATGCCTACTTAAGCAGGAAAGGCCAGTGCAGCTCAAAATGATAGCCGTACCGGCTCATGACAACATAGACGATGGCCGCTGCTCCCGCCATAATCGCGAGCAGAATCAGAACCGCGACTTTCCACGGGAAACTCCGTCCTTCCCGGTTCAGGATGAGCAGGTAGCTCGCAAAAATACCGACGAAAAAGAGTAAAACCATCGGCACGGAAAAGATCATCAAGTTGAAAATGTCGGGTGTCGGCGTGACGATAGCGGCCAATATGACGATGGCGAGTATTGCATAGCGGGCATTTCTCAGCAGGAACGCCGGATTCGTAATACGCAGCAGCGTCAGGAAGAAGATCAGTACCGGCAGCTCGAAGACGATGCCGACACCGAGCGTGACATTCACAAACAGGTTGAAGTACTCGGTGACAGAGACAAGCGGTTGAATGTTGATGTTACGGCCAATCCCGAGCAGAAACGTCAATCCAAAACGAAAGGCGACGAAGTAAGCGAACAGCCCGCCCAGGATGAACAACCCGGCGGAACACAAAACAAACGGACCCGCCCACCGCCTCTCTTTTTTATAGAGGCCCGGCGCGATAAAGGCCCACACCTGATACAAGATCCAGGGCGACGCCAGAAAAATTGCGGTCAGCATCGGCAGCTTGATCCACACCGTGTTGAACGTTTCCATCGGCGTGATCTGCGCCAGCTTGGGAGGGTCCACCCCCAGAGATTTCAGCGCCGCCATGGCGGGCTCGCTGACGACCAGCCACAGGTCATTCGCGAAGAACAGACTCAGTCCAAAGGCGACGCCGACTCCAGCCAGCGCCTTGATGATGCGGGCCCGGAGTTCCTCCAGGTGTTCCATGAAGGACATCCGGAGCATGCCCTCGTCCTCATCATCCTCTTCATCGGCTGGAGTTGGAGGCTCGGGGGGCGTGCCGGAGCCGCCTGCGGAGGGTGCGCCGGCTGCTGCCGGTGTTTCAGGTTCGGCCGTTGCCGCCGGCGTGTCATAAGAAGCACTTTCGTAGGCGTAAGGATCTTCGTTGTAAGTGTAGGGATCCTCAACGCGATCCCCCGAAGAGGAGGCAGCGGCCTCATCAGATGGAGACCGGCCGTTTTCGCCGGAATTCATGGACGAGGAATCCCCGCCGCTCTCAGGAGTCTGCACTCCTTCTTTCTCTTCGGGTGAAGCCATCAGTTACTTACAGTCTTATGCGAGTTTCTCGGGTGCTGGTGCGCCATTCGATGGCCGATCGGGATCCGGTTCCGTACCGGACTCGCCGGTTGTCACTTCGGCGGAAGCCACTTCGGTAGCTACCGCAGATTCGCCATTTTCAGTTGCACTGACCGCGGATTCAGCGCCCTCAGTTGCGGATGCGCTTACAGTTGAAGATTGTGTTGCGGTGGAATCGTACGATTCCGAGCCATATGCTCCGGAATCGTAATAAGAAGAATCGTCGTAGCCGTAGTTGCTGTTGTAGTCGTACGTCGCGCTGTTGATCTGGTTCTGGTAATCGCGCGTGACTTCCTTCAATGATTCATTTTCCCGCTCCAGGGAGCTCATCTCGCGGTTGAAGGTTTCCTTCAGTTCGCTCGATGCCCGTCGGAACTCCGTCATAGCTTTGCCGATGGTCTTGCCCAACTCCGGGAGCTTCTTCGGGCCGAAGATGAGCAAGGCAAGGACAAAGATAAATACAGTTTCCTGCCAGCCCAGAGGACCCATTCGAGAGACATGCCTCCTAACGTGCTAAGTCACTCTCATAATAGCGGGGAGCCAGGGGACCGGTCAAACAGCCTGTACCGATGCCCAGGAACTTCGCATCGGGACGGTAGGCGCGTGTGAGAACTCAGGGTTGAGTGCCGATTCTGCGAGCGAGATGGCCAAAGGTGTGAGTACATGGGCTTAAGGGGGGCTTAAGGGACGGATGAACGG
>CAADGY010000303.1 GCA_900696665.1 uncultured Acidobacteriota bacterium | reverse complement strand
TCGTAGAGGAGCGACGTCATCCCCTCGGCGTAGCAGATCTTCGGCAGTGTGCCGAATACCAGCATCCGGTCCCAACAACCCAGCACTCCCGCAATCTGATCCTTGTGCCGTTCCGTCAGTAGTTCGACGCCAACGCAGGCATCATACTCCCACCTGTTTGGTTCCGGCTATGCCGGGTTAGGAGGACTGATTTCGGCCAGATCCTGCTCATCAAACAGCGACATCTGGATGGTGCCCTGCCGGGCCAGCGCTTGGATCTGCGGCGCCCGCAACGCGGTCACCCACTCCGGCCCCTGGTAGGGGCGCAGATCCTGGTCGATCCGACTCTGGGTCAGCATGCCCCGGTCCCCGATCAGCACGATGCGCTCCAGTTGGAACCGCTGCCGCAGTTTGTCCACCTGTTGGGCCACCGTGTTGGGGTCGGCGGTGTTGCCTTCAAAAACCTCCACCGCCACCGGACAGCCTTCCGCGTCCGACGGCAGCCCGAAGACGATCTGCGGATTCCCGCGCCGCTCGTCGCGTGAGTAGCCGTACTGAGCCAGCGGGCAGTGCCGTCCTTCAATAAAACCAAGTCGTATAACTTTATTGTTCGAAACTTGTGTCCACGGCATCTGCGTTTTTCACTATCCCTTATGGTTCTTCCGAAAAGCCTCTTCAATCCGCGGGCGAGTCTTCCACTTGCCTCTAGTAAAATCGGGGAAGTCGATCGGTTCGTCCTTCCGCGCCACAGATATCTCCGTCAACGGGATAATGGCGCTGGATGTCACCGAGTCGTACACATCGAAGTCCGTGACCCGTTTCTCCGCAAGCGCAGCCACCAGGCGATGCCAGAACAACGGAGCGAACCTGGCCCCTCCGCCGTAGCCGCGGAGGGCTTGCCTTGGTTCGGGAGCATAGGCCTTCTCGAGTGGGTGCCGGTACTGCTCGAAAGACCTGTCCAGCGGCGCCCAATGATCGATGGCGATTCGCTCCCAATGGTCGCCGGCCATCCCCTCGAGATGCATGAAGTAGCCCATACCCTGCCCCAGGGAGAAGAGTACCCCCTTGGTACCCTGGAGGCGCTGGAATTCCCGCGGGTGCGGCGTGTGCGTGTCGTGATGCAGCGTGTACAACTTGCCGTTTACGGTCCGCAGCAGCGTCACGTTGGCGTCGCCCAGCTTGAACTCCCTGGTTGCGTAGTAGTTATCCGGGCCGTACAACTGCTCAGCGTACCGATTCATCATCATTCATCATCACCGACTTGGAGCTCATCGATACCAGGAAATCGAATCGGTCGGCGTGGTTGATGTCCATCGCGGGCATCAGGGCGCAGGTCGTGTGATCGGGATACAAGTTGGCGTTCCGATCCAGCGCAGGCTGAAGCCTCCACGGTTCGCGCTCCGGGTTGAACTTGGTCATCCGGAGATCGTGCACATACCCGCCCTCGCAATGAGTGACCTCGCCAACCACGCCCTCAAAGACCATTTTCGAAAGGGTGCTGTACGGGATCTTGAAGCCCAGGGTCGCCCATTTCCCCGTTTTCTCGTGGGTCTCGATGATTTCCCACGCCTCATCAAGCGTCTGGATCAGCGGGACTTCGCAGGCGGCGTTCTTTCCGTTGCGCATGGCAGCCAGCAGCACCGGTGCATGCCACTTCCAGGACGTGCAGCAGACGACGCAGTCGAGATCTTCCTCCGCGCACATGCGCGCGAAGTCCGTTCTCGTGTTCCCGTAGAGCTTCGGCTCTCTGCGTCCCGATTCGCGAATCAAGCGTGCCGCCCGATGGAGCCTCTCGTCGTTGATATCGCAGATGGCCGGGACCTCCACTCCGTCGATGCCGAGGGCGATATCGAGGTGATATGAGCCGCGGCCGCCAATTCCGACGAACCCGAACCGCGCAGGCCGGCCATCGACAGACGCGGACTGCCCGGCCGCCGGCGCCGTACTCGCCAGCACTCCGGCACCGCCGATGGCCGCCGACGACAGTTCGAAGAAGCTCCGCCGATTAATCTGCTTATTCACTATGCGTCTTCCTTTCCGTTCGGCCGGAATCTCACAAGCTCAAGGCTGAGTGCTGATACGCGCATACCGATCAGCGCACTTCGAGCCCGCGAATCCGGCGGCTTACCCGCTTGCGCCATATAGCAAGTTTTGATTATGGCGGCTGAAACCCCGACCAGTTGTTCACATTCGTGGTTGTAACGGCGCCGGCCCTGACCGCTCGCAGCGCGCCTCGACGTCCGGGTCCGGGGGCGGCGAGCGCCGCCGCCCCTACTCAGTGATTAGAATACATACCGGAACCCAAACTCGACCTGGCGCGGGTTGTTCAACTGCGTCTTCGACACCACGCCAAAGAGTGCCGACGTGGGAGTGGTATTTGGAAAATCGAAGATCGGCGTGTTCGTGGCGTTATACGCCGAAACCCTGAACTGCAGCTTGTGTCCTTCCTTGATCCGAAACACACGAAGCATGCCGACGTCTATTTGGGGTGCGTTGTGACGCCGAATATTCGGGCTGCGTAGCGGCGTTACCCGCAGACTCCCGGCCGCCGGCTGCACCCAGATACTTGCCGAAGTGTCGAACCAGCGATCGAGTGTCTGCCCGTTTTCCAATTTCGGGTTACCGTTAATCAAATAATTCGGGTACGGCATCGGCATCCCCGAAGCAAATACCGCACTCCAATTAATCTCCCAGCCGCCCACAATATGCGAAAGAATCCCGTTGCCGGCCCATTTTTTCGTGGGACCTATGGGGAATTCGTAAACAGCGGTCACAACCAACCTCTGTGGCGTATCGAAAGTAACCAATTCACGGGCAAGCTCGGTATCTTGGGCATTCAAGTAGGCCGCCGCCTCCATGGTCTTCGAGTTGGTGTAGGAGGCAAGGAGCGACAGGCCGTGTTTGAACCGCTGCTCCAGTTTTAGCTGAAGTGCGTTGTACCAGCTACTGCCCAAGCTCGTGTTGGATTGGGTGACGCTGCCAAATTGCGGATATTGCGTTAACAGGCTACCCCGTTGTACCGTGGCCTGCGCACCTTTCGTCGTATTTACCGGCAACACGCCGTAGAAGGGATTCGCAACCGTTGTCGTTAAGTAAGGCTGACCCAGTGCCAGTTGTTCCTTCGTCAAGAAGTTCAATGACTTACTCACCTGAAGCTGAGAGGTCCGGCTCCCGACATACGAGACGTCCAACAGCAGACCAGGAATCATTTCGTACTGAAAGCCGGCTGAGAACTGCCAAACGTTGGGAATTGCTCGCTCCGGGTCACTGAAGCTGACGGAATTACCGACGTCCGTGCCAAGGCCGTTTGTAGCACCCGGGCGCGGCGTCAAGCCGTTGCGAAAGGGATTCGACAGCACATCGTACGGCAGATATTCCGCTGTGCTAACCACTGCGCTCGTAACTTGCGAAAACCCGGTCGTGCCTCCGAACTCGACAGTAGGAAGGAAGTAGCGTCCAACGCCGGCACGGAACACAAGGGATTTCGACTGCAATACCTTATAAGCAAGTCCAAAACGAGGCTGCCAGTTGTTCCTGTCGGGGACGAACGCACCGCGCGGTTGGCCGTCCCGACCGGCGAACAAGAGTCCACCCCGCAAGTCGTAACCTGCCACCTTGTACGGGCTGGCGGCTGTGAAACCGAAGCCACGGTTCTGGCGATCGAACCTCTCAACCGGCGGCGACTCGTAGTCCCAGCGCAAACCGATATTGAGCGTCAGCCGCCGGTTCACCTGCCAGTCGTCCTGGAAGTACACGACCGGATACCGCCAACTCAGGTACGGAACGGAGTTCAGCTTCACGCTCGCGCTGTTCATGTATCCGAGCAGAAAATCGGCGATGGCATTTCCGGCGGCGGCGTCGGTAACGTTCGGGTTCGAGGTCGTCCACCTGCGAGTGAACGCGAAGTCGCCGTTTGCGGTGGTGCGCTCGATGTTACTGAAGTGCAGCAGACGAAATTCGGCGCCGAACTTCATCGAATGGCCTCCCTGAATCCTCATCAGGGTGCCTTGCGCGGCGTACGTATCACTTGGCAGACGAGACGACAGGCCGACGCTGGTTCCGAGATAGTCCTGCCACTTGAAGACCGGATAAACTGTGGGGTAGTCGAGTTGAGAAACGAAGCTCCTGGGAAAGCCCATTTCGACGAGATCCACCACGGGAAGCGCATCCACCCTTGTCTGGTCCTCCACGAAGCGGGTAAATCCAACCCGAGCGTTCAGGATGGTACGCGGGCTGAAGGTGCCAACCACGTCGACCACTGCACCGTCGTTCGTGCGTCCGCCCTTGGCGGCAAATGTTGCCGGGGTGTTCCAGTTATAGAAATCCTTACTGCCTGCGCCGTCACGGAAGCTGTGGTGCCACCGCCCAAAGATCTTCCACGCGTCACTCAGGGTATGGTCGACGCGAGCTATGAAGCTCTGATAGGCACTATCGGTTGTACCCGACCCATAATACCAGTTATTCAGTTGGGTAATTGCGTTACCCGCCTGATTTCCCAGAGGGATATCCTTCAGGACCCTCACGGCCAGCGGGCTCATGCGGTCCTGGGGCACGCGGTTGTTCGGGAAGGGAGTCCTCAAGTACATGAGGTTGCTCAGGGTGACCGGCTTTGCGGGGTCGAACTTCGGATTGGCCGTGACGGTCAGCGGGTCGTAGATGGTATATACGTTGCCCGAAGGATTCAAAGTCTGCGAGAAGTCGCCATTGCGTTGTTCCTGAGTGGGAACCGATCCGAGAAACGACCGTGGCAGCTTGTCCCGTTCCCGCTCCAGGGCGACCATGAAGAAAGTCCGGTTCTTGCCGCTGTATAACCTCGGAATCGTGACCGGGCCGTCGAGCTCGAAACCATACTGGTCATTCAGGCGCATGGGCCGGGCCACTCCCAGGGCGTTGTTGGAGAACTGATTGGCCTGCCAACCGGTGCGCCTCATGTATTCATACGCCGCGCCATGAAGGCTGTTGGTCCCCGGCTTGATGGAAACACTGATGATCCCTCCGGCGGTGCGGCCATATTGCGCATCGTATGTGTTTGTCTGCACTTTGAATTCCTGCGTCGCCTCGGCCGGTGGAGAGTAGGCGATGTTGGCCCGGCCGGTATTGGCATTATCCGGCGCCCCGTCGATCTGGTACTCGTTGATGCCGACCCGGCCGCCGTTGATGGAGAAGTCCGCGAGTGCGCCGTTATCGTAAGGGCGCGAATAGATGGTCGCTCCCCTACTTTGCTGCACACCCACCGCGATGCTCATCAAGGAGAACGGATTCCTGCCGTTAAGGGGGAGTTCGCTGATCTGGAGGTTGTCGATCACCTGGCCGCGGCTGCTGCTCGACGTCTCCAACAGAGGCGCCTGGGCCGTTACCGTGACCTGATCGGAGACTTGCCCCATTTCGAGTGCAACCTCGATGCGAACACGATCGTTCACCCGCAGTGCGATCGGACTCCTTTCGTAGGTCTTGAATCCCTCGTGCTCGACCCGAAGACGGTAAGTCCCCGGGACTATGAAAGGAATCACATAGTTACCATCAGTGTTGCTTTTGGTTGCGGCTCTGACCCCGGTTTCGGTATTAGTCACAGTCACCTGCGCGGCGGGCACTGCGGCTCCAGTCGGGTCGGTTACCACGCCGAGAAGCGTTGCGCGGTATTCTTGCGCCCACGTTGAACCGACCAGCAACAAGAGAGCCAATGGTAAACACCGTGTGACAAGAAACATGATATCCTCACTTTCGCTTACATGAACGGTGCTCGCCCCTGACGCCGATGCGCAGTGCGCGCCGAGCTTTCGAACTCACACTGCAAACTCCATTTATTTACAAGTAGTCAGAAAACTATTTTGGGTGACAGACCCGGACAGGATTTGATCGGGACCCGCCGGAAATGCCTTGTCCTGTCGCCAGAGGCGGACCAACACCATCCTCCAGCGCGACTCGCCTGCGCTTACACGGAGAGTCCATATCCGGCGCGGCAAACGCAATTCGGGTGTCCCATAGTACGAGCCGTGGAGAAGATTCAAGTGGAAGCGCTGGTAGACGGCCTGTACCGCGATTGGTACGCCTGCCTGGTGCGGTATGCGCTTCGGATGGCCGGCTCCCTCCACACCGCCGAGGATGTGGTGCAGGAATCATTCACAGCGCTGTATCGTGAACTCACCGACGGTCGGCATATTGTTAACCCCAAGGGTTGGACGCTGTGTGTGGTCCGGCGTGAACTCATCAAGCTCGAACGCCAGCAGGCGCGCCATGGAGGCCGTTTTCAATCCCTGTCGGACTCTACTGACTTGCCGGACCGGCGTACAGATGAGCAGATCCCGGATACGCGGGATTGCACCATAGGCGATCTGCTGGAGGTTCTGAGCCGCAGGGAGGAGGAGGTCGTCCTGATGCGGGTCAAGGGGCTGAAATACCGGCAGATCGGGTCTGCACTCGGGATCAGCACAAATTCGGTGAAGACTCTGCTCACCCGGGCACTGAAGAAGATGCGGAAGGTATCGGAACAGAGACTTCTCGGGGCGCGAGACCCGCTGGAGGCGGATGAAAACGCCACAATCAAAGTGCAGCGATGATCTCCTGATCGCTCACCTCGACGATGAACTCCCCTTCTATAAGGCGTATTTTGTCCGCAGACACCTACAATCCTGCTGGCGGTGCCGCTTGCGCCGGGCCGAACTGGAGCAGCAGATACTTACTGTAACCAGGGCGGTGGAGGATGACCCGCTACTCAGCCCGCACCGCATCGCGGATGCCCGCCGACGTTTTTGGACATGGGCTCGCGATTTTGCCGACCAGCGGGCGCCCGCGAGATCTCCCTGTCTCGCATTGCCGGATCCGAAGCTGTCTGCCGCCCTTGCCATGTGCTTTGTTCTAGCGGTGGGTCTGGGTCTGTACCGGCTTTCGCGAACCGAGCCACCTCCGCCGGCGCGTCAATTGATTGCCCGCACGCTGGAGGTGGAAACTCGGTCTTTCCAGAACAGCGTGCAGCAGGAATTCAAGGTCATCATTCTCGAAGTGAGGCCGCGCCCCCGACGGCGGACCGCCCGTTTGGGTATATGGTTTGAACCGTCCCAAGGCCGGTTCACCTCCCGACTCGACGACGAGAGAGGTTCTTTGCGCCAGGCGCTTTGGCGACTCGAGTCCGGCGCAGAGTATGCCTATTATCCGGCCAAAGGCAGACAGGCCGTACCGGTTCAGCGGAGCGCTACGATTGAACCGACGATCGACACCCTCTTCGCGGAGAGATCGACCCTGGAGGACTTCGATGCCGCGTTCGTCAGGTGGCTCGAGGCGCGGCACTGGCGACCGCTCTCCCTTGCTGCCGGGATGGCGTTGTTCGGCGATTCGGATGGAGTCACGATGCGAGCCGAGGAGGTCGTGACCGAAGACGGCCGGCCATGCAGGAGGATCACAGCCTGGCGCGTGCGGAGTGGGGTTTCGGTCCAGTTCACTCTCGACGTTGACCCCTATTCACAGGTCCCTCGGCTGGTGAGAATTCGCTACGAGGCGCCCGCGCAGGCTTTCGAACTGCAGGTGGCGCCGCATCCCAGCCATGAGCTGCGTGCCCCAGCGTTTGCACCGTACGCTCCCCATCCGGAACGAGAAGTAGTGGTACGGCGTGGGACGCCGGTCGCCGCCAAAAGCCCTCCAGCCCCGGCCAGTGCTGCGGCCCGGGATTTCACGGTTCTGGAGATCGAGGTACTTTATGCACTTCATGGCGTCCGCGCGTGCATAGGCGAACCGATCGAAGTTGTCCGGAGTTCCGAGAGGACCCTGATGGTCCGCGGCGTGGTCGACTCCGCCGAGCGAAAAGAGCAGTTGATGACGGCGCTCTCGAGGGTTGGACACGCCACAGATCTCTCGGCCGATATTAAGACCACAGCCGAGATCCTGCGCGAAATCGGCCCGCCCGGCGTTCATCTAAAGGACCGTGCAGACGGCGGACCGACGTTCCCGGACGCATTGGAGAGGTACTTCACTGGACGTCCTGAAAAGCCGTCCCTTGCTGCGGCCCGGTTTGTCGACCAAACGTTGTATCGTGCGGACACACTCATGGCTGAGGCCTGGGCTGTCCGGACGCTCTCCGAGCGATTTGGACCTCGCTTGGCGCACCTGCCGGCGAGAAGCGCATGGCTGCTCGAGGTGATGCTGCGCGAGCATCTGACGGAACTGCAAACGCGCGCGCGGAGTATGCAGGAGTTCGTTCAGCCCGTCTTTTCGGCCCTGGCGGGTAACGCCGCGTTCCCCAGGGCGAACGCTGAACCAGAGCACCCGACAATCGCAGAGGACATCGGCCTGAGCCGGGTGTTCGCGGTGACCCAACGGCTGCACGACAGGCTGCGCGATTGGTATGGAAGCGGCAATCGACCGGTTGAGTCCAGCATCGTTGTTTGGGAAATTCTCGACGGATTTGCCGAGTTGGATGCCGCGATCCGGAACAGCAACCAGGAACTGGCGCTAGCCGAAGCCCGTCACCCCGCTCCGGATTCGGACGCTTTTCGCGCTGGCGCGGCGAGCAAATGACTCGGCCGCAGACGTTGCTGCGCCGCTGCCCGCTCGAGCGCCTTCAGGTCCGGTAGCTCG
>CAADGY010000302.1 GCA_900696665.1 uncultured Acidobacteriota bacterium | reverse complement strand
CGTCACCGTGCGAAAGGTCTGGGTGCAGATGGCCAGCAGTTATCCCTATCAGGCGGTGTACGCTCAGGTGCTGGCGCAGCTTCGACAGTGACTCGGTTGATCTCACAGCTCTTTGACAATTCTGCCTTCGCTCTCCATAGTGGAATGGTGTGTCTGCCGGTCTGCGGCGACACAGCAATTTTCCACTCAACCCCGCAGAACAACAGACCTGCTAGTCCTTTATGCGCATTAGTGATCACTAACTTCACTCTTGTGAGAAATCCAGGTTAACGCTTTTTCTTTTTTGCGCGCACTGGCGCCGCGCAAGGTTTCAGTTGAACCCATTGCAACGGGCTTACTGAAACACCATGCGCATATAAAGCCCAGTGCAGGTGCGGAGCTGTCGAAAAACCGGTCGTGCCCACGTAACCGACGACGGCTCCTTTTTCGACACGAGCGCCTTCTTCAGCCGCCAGCCTGGATAAATGCAGGTACATCGACGTCAGGCCCTGTCCGTGATCGATTCCGATCGTGCCCCCATGCAGATTGAACATCCGGGCGATCTTGACAATGCCGGCTGCTGTCGCTCGAACAGGGGTACCGGTGGCGCCTCGTTGGTCGATCCCGCGGTGATAGCTGCCCGTCGGCTGCCCGTTATGCAGGCGTGCCACACCAAAAGGGGAGGTCATGCATCCGCGCACCGGAAGAACCAACGGCTCTTCCCAATATCGGGTCGCACTCACCGTTTCGCGAAAGGCCCGGACCGTCTCGGTTTCTCCGGGAGACGGACGCAACTCTTTCTTTTCTTTCCCGATCACTATGTTCTGCTTCGGATAGTGAGGCTCACGCACCGTTATCTCGACGGCGCCAGCAACCCGCCCATCGGTTCCTAAAAACTCGAGCGGATACTTCCCTGGTTTCTCTTCAAGCGGCACGGGCATCAGCCCCACTCTGGCCGGTCCGGAACCGGCAAACAGCGGAACGGTGCGCCCGTTCATTCGTACGGCCACCGCCTCACCGCTAACGTGAATGACATCGCCGCAGCGGGGCGCAACAGGGTTCGCCGTGTATGCCCCGGCGGCGGTGGAAGCCAAGACCAAAACAAACATTAGCCTCATTGTTTACAGCTTATCGCGGAGAGACCGCTCAGTTGCGAACAGCCTGAAAATCCCCTATCCTAATAGGCATTGGGGTGATTACTCTGGAAGCACGTGCAGTCGATCTTATCCACGGTGCCGTCGAGACGTATGGCGACCGGTTCGCCATCGTGACCGGTTTCCAACTGGAAGGGATGGTGTTGGTGGACATTGCGGCACGAATTGGCAAAGCGGTCCGGGTACTGAGCCTGGACACGGGAAGGCTTCCTCACGAGACCTTCACGATTGCGCAACTCATAAAGTCGCGGTACGGCATAGAGGTCGAGTTTATAGCGCCCGCCGTGGAAGAAGTCGACGCGATGGTGGAACGCTACGGGGTTGACCTGTTTTACTCCTCGGTGGCGCACCGGATGCTGTGCTGCCAAGTACGGAAAGTGCGGCCGCTAGAAAAACGGCTCCAATCGTTAGCCGCGTACGCCGTGGGCTTGCGGCGCGGACAGACCGAGGCGCGAGGCGATATCGGTCACATGACAGAGGAACCGGATGGCCGCCTGAAACTGGCGCCGTTGGCCGACTGGACACGCGAGATGGTAGTGGATTACAGCGTGCGCCACCACGTACCGCAACATCCGTTGTACGCCCGAGGTTATGCGAGTATAGGCTGTGGGCCGTGCACGCGGGCTGTCCAGCCCGGAGAAGCCGAGCGTGCCGGACGCTGGTGGTGGGAAGACGGTGCACAAAAGGAATGCGGCCTCCACTTTTCGCCGGACGGCAGGGCCGAACGCCAGGTCGACGTGCTGCTCCGGGAAATTCTCGCAGACGTGCATGCATAAAGGATTCACGCTGTGGTTCACGGGGTTATCCGGAGCCGGAAAAAGCACGATATCGCACGCCATCTATACCCGTCTGAAAGAACTCGGCGCCCGCGTCGAGCTCCTGGACGGAGACGTAGTCCGGACCAATCTTTCCCAGGGCTTGGGCTTCAGTAAGGAGGACCGCGACACAAACATTCGCCGCATCGGCTTTGTCTGCGAGTTGTTGTCCCGCAACGGGGTCATTGCGCTGGTTGCCGCCATATCTCCTTACAGGGCGGTTCGCGAGGAGTTGAAGACACGCATTGCGAACTTCCTCGAAGTTTACGTCGATTGTCCCGTCGAAGTGCTGGCGGAAAGAGATGTGAAGGGGTTGTACAAGAAAGCGCTGGCTGGGGAAATACCAAATTTTACCGGCATCTCCGATCCTTACGAGCCCCCGCTCCAGCCCGATATTGTTGTGGACACCTCACAAGAGAGTCTGGAGGAGAGCGTCGCGAAAGTCTGGACTAAACTGGAAAAATTGGGACTTCTATCGTTCTCACGCGAGCAGGTCCATTGATCGATCTCCACACGCATACCTACGAATCCGACGGTACGTACTCTCCGCGTGAACTGGTTGAGGCAGCGATCAAGGCAGGGTTGGAAGCGCTCGCCATTTCCGATCATGATACGTTTTCCGGCTACGACCAGGCCGTCCCGATCACGCGCGACGCGGGGCTGGACTTGGTGTGCGGCATCGAGCTGAGCACAAAGCATGCCTTCGAGGCGACCTCCAAAAGCAGGAGCGTTCACCTGCTGGCATACTTCTTCAACAGCGGTCCTCCCGCGGATTTCCGCGAATGGCTTGTCGAGATGCAGAACAACCGGCGCGACCGCAACCGCCGGCTGGCGGCCAGACTCCGGGATTTCGGACTCGACATAACGCTGGAGGAAGTAGAGGCATTGGGCCGCACCATGGCCGGGCGCCCGCACTTCGCCCGCGTTCTTCTCGAGAAGGGCTACGTCTCTTCTTACGACGAGGCGTTCCGGTTGTACCTGGATGAGTCCGCGAAAGCCTATGTCGATCGCATACAGCCGGCGCTACTCGATGCCATCCAGCGCATCAAAACCTTCGGCGGCATTTCGTCGCTGGCTCACCCGGTCCGGCTGGGCCGCCGGGATGTCCAGAAAGAGGAAACGTTCGTGGCATTGCTTCGCGACGCGGGCCTCGACGCCATTGAAGCCTGGCATTCGGACCACACTGAAGAAGACACTCGGCGCTACCTCGGTCTGGCCGTAAAGTATGGTCTGGCCGTCACCGGCGGCAGCGATTTCCACGGGGATGTGAAACCCAGTGTGCGGCTGGGCGTCGGCCGCGGTCAGGTAGCTACGCCGAAGGAGGCGCTGGACCGCCTCCGTCAGATCTCCGGCTGATTCAGCGGACGGCGTACGCCGCCGGCGGGAGAGCCCTCCACCATCAGGTTTGTGGCTTCAACTCTTTCGGTGCGAAGATAGGCGAACGCGACGACTTTACCTCGGCCGGGGGAAAAGACGGCGGAAGTGATCCGTCCGGCTTCTTTCTCATCCACCGTTACCTTCGCATTGGCGGGGGGTGGCGTCTGTGTCTCGATGTCGAGCGATACCAAAATGCGGTTCAGGCGGCCACGCGACCGCACCCGTTCTACGATCTCCTGCCCAAGGTAGCAGCCTTTGTTGAAATGGACGGAATACATCACCTGGGTTTCCTGCGGAATCACCGTTTCCAGGATGTCTTCCCCATAGCGTGGTTTCCCGTTCTCGATGCGGACTATGCGGGCATCGCCGCTATCTGCGGGAACCGCCCCCGCCTTCACCAGTTCGCCCAGCAGCGCTTCTCTCTCTTCGGCGGGAACCATCAGAAAATAGCCCGGCATGCCGGTGCTGTTGAGCCGGACGGCCAGCCTCGCGCCCCAAGCTACCGAAGCCATTGGTTCGCCGGGCACAGGAGCGCCAATCGCGCTCAGAATGCGCTCCGCATGTGGTCCCTCGATACTCAGCGTCGCTGTTGCGGCCGTGACGTCCTCCATCACTACGTCGTCGGCGATGATGTAGCTGTCGAGATGTTTATACAGTTTCTCGTGTGTTTCCGGTTCCGTGTCGATGAGGAAGTAATCCTCCATCGCGAGCATGTTCGCGTCGCACTGGATGCGCCCCTGCGCATTCAGGAAGAAGACGTATCTCCCCTGCCCCGGCTGCATCTCCTGAACATGGTTCGTGGTCATCGCATGGAGCAGCCGTGCGCGGTCTTCCCCGGAAGCCCGCAGCTTGCCGCGGCCGGATAAATCAAGAAGAGCCGCACTCTCGCGAAAAGCCTTGTATCCCTGCTCCGTCATGCCGGCACCACCGGAAGAGAAATCCACCGCAGCCATGAGGAGATCGCAAGTATGATCAGCGAGGAGATAACCACTCCAGTCATCCACCGGGCGCGTTTCCGCTCCTCACCGCTGGATTTCGTCAACAGCATCAAAACCGCAAAAACATGAAGCGCCAGCAGGATCTTGATACCGAACCACATGTGATAACCCGGAGGATATGCGGCTTTCGTGAAGAAATTGTACAAGCCCGAGCCCACAATACCAGCCATCGCCGCCCACGCCCACGGTGATAAATGCGCAGCCAGCCGGTCCGTCATGCTCTGACGGTTCTCGGGACTCAAACCGGCCATCGCGGGCAACAGGATCAGGCGCGCGTACAATATGCCTCCTACCACGAACACAACCGAAGTAATGTGAATCCATCGCATGAGTACGCCGAGCAGGACTTGGGTGGAATCCATATCACTACTATACAATCGGGCTTATATGATCCACGAAATTCTGCCGGTGGGAATGCTCGAATGCAACTGTTCCATCTTCGGAGACGAGCAGACGCGGGATGCACTGGTCGTGGACCCGGGAGATGACATTGAAGCGATTCTCGGGATCTTGCAGCAGCACCGTCTGAAGGTCAAGGCCATCGTGATTACTCACGCCCATATCGACCACATCGGCGGCGCGGCAAAATTGAAGGCGGCAACCGGTGCGCCAGTCTACCTGAACGAGCGGGATGAGGAGTTGAATCGTCAGATGGACATGCAGGCAGCCTGGCTCGGAATAGAAGTTCCGGAGCGCACCGCCGTGGACGTTCACCTTCGCGATGGGGATAGCATTACCCTCGGCGCTACAAACTTCGAGGTGCTTCACACGCCGGGCCACACGCAAGGCAGCATCAGCCTGTGGATTCCAGCGGAACAAAAAGTGATTGCCGGCGATACGCTGTTTCGCGACAGCATCGGGCGAACGGATTTGCCGGGCGGCGACGGTGTTCAGATCCTCGCTTCCATCCGCGATAAGCTGCTGTGGCTGCCACCGGATGCGCTGGTATTTCCCGGGCATGGCCCCTCCACCACCATCGGGCGTGAGAAGGAGTTTAACTACTTTCTGCGGGGCATGTAAGCCCTGCACTTCGCTCTCCCCGGGTGCGGCAGAATCCGCCCAAACATATTGAGCGGTGTCCAGGATATTCATCAGCTACAGGCGTGAGGATGCGGCAGGATATGCGATCAGCATTCACGGCTGTCTTGCCGATCGATTCGGTACAGAGGCGCTCTTCATGGACCTCGGAGCATCGAGCCGGGGGAAGACTTCATCCAAGCGATCACCGAGAAACTTGGCGGCTGCGAGGTGCTCATTGTTGTAATTGGGCGAATGTGGCTCACCTGCGCGGACGAGGATGGAAGTCTCAGCCGCGCTGCAACGAAAGATCCGCGTCATCCCCGTGCTGGTCGGCGGTGCAAGCCTGCCGAAGCCGGATCAGTTGGTTCCTGAGTTGGCGCCTTTGTGCCGCCGGCAGGCTATTACTCTGACCGGTAGCGCATTCTGGCAGGACGCCGGTCGCCTGGTAGAAAGCATCGAAAAAGTGATAGGCAGATCAGGAAATCCTCCCCGCCCTGCCAGCGCTACGACAAGGGCAGTCTCCAGGAAAACCAGCCTTGCTGCACGTGAAGCGCGCCGCCAACGTCCAGCGGCGCCGGTTTCGCCCACGAACAGAATCAGGTTCGGCCGTGAGCGTGTTTTTCGTGCCCACCGAAAGCCGGTGAAAACCGTGGCGTTTTCGCCCGATAGCCAGATACTGGCTTCGGCGGGCGGCGGCAGTTGGCTCGGCGGAGGAGACACTACCATCAGGCTCTGGCGCGTCGCGGATGGACGGCTGCTGCGCGAAATGCCTGGCCATAACGATACCGTTTCGAAAGTCGTGTTTTCCCCTGACGGTCTCCGGCTCGCTTCGTGCTGTTCTTCGGCCATCAATATCTGGCGACTATCCGATGGAAAACTGCTGAGGGCGCTCACCGGCAATGAGACGGAGGGCGCCGGCTCGCTTGCATTCTCGAACGATAGCAGCCGGTTAGCCTGCTGGGTGGCGGGTAATTCGGGAGAAAATGCAGACACAACGTACGACGTCTGGTCAGTTCCGAAGGGCAAGCACCTCGGCACCTATTTTCTTAGCCGTTTACCCGGCCGCGGGGAGTTCCAATGGGAGCACGCGTCATCAGGACGTCGCATGATAGCTTCCAAAGAGTTCATACGCATCGAGGAAGATGCGTATTGGGCCATTGTCGTTAAAGCGGCCAAGGGCGGAACAGTGCCTCTCGAACTGAAGGACAACGATAATGCAGAACCGGGAGAATGGATGTTTTGTCCCGGCGGCCGGTCGCTGCTTGCAGCCTGCAAAGACAACGTAATCCGGTTGTGGAGGTTAGAGGACGGGGCCAGGATCGCCAGGATGCAGGTTTCTTCAGTACCGAACAGCGTTGCCATATCTCCAGATCAACAATGGGTTGCCGTGGGATGTGAGGATAAGACTGTCCGGCTGTGGCCGGTATTGCGCCATTCGAGTACCCAGATTTGACGATCTTTGCCGCTGCGGGCACGTGTGATAAGGGTCACAAGCGGGCCGGCGGCTCACGAGCCAGCCGGGTTACGCTGGTAGCAGTCTGATGAAACGAATCGTTCTTCCCTTAGCCGCTATCGTTGTTGCCGGAATGATCCTGTTATTTGTCCTGTCCTCGACTACGGCGCTTCGTGTCGATCCTCCCGTGCGCGTAGTCGGTACGGAAACTCCTGTGCGTCTTCAGGCAAGCAATCCGCACGGCATCCGGCGTGTGACGGCATGGATCGAACAGGACGGCCAACAACACCAGGTATTCGAAAAGGCGGAACCTGCCACAAGGTTTTTCTTTTTCGGCCGGAACGAGCCTGCGCGTGAGATTACGTTTTCCGTTGGGACGAAGGACGCGCCATCGGTGAAGGACGGGAAGGCAAGGCTGATCATCGAGACAACAGCCAATGACTTCCGGGGCGCAACGGACCGCGTGGTTTCCGATGTCGAGATCAACACCCGTCCGCCTGTTTTGACAGCGGACGGGCATCAGCACTACATCAACCAGGGCGGCTCTGAGCTGGTCACCTTTACCGTCTCCGGATACTGGACCGAGGCTGGAGTCCGGGTGGGCAAGCATACCTTCCGGAGCTTCCCGGTGCCGGGCAAAGACGAGTCCAGCGGTGAACGCTTCTCGCTGTTCGCATTTCCGTGGGACACACCCGCGGACATCGTGCCCGTCGTGTACGCGCGAAACCCCTCGGGCGCCGAGACTACCGCGCGCTTCTGGTTCAAGTTATTCCCTAAGAAGTTCCGTTCGCGCGAACTCCCGCTCAACGACGCGTTCCTGCAAAAAGTGGTGAACGAGCTCGACCCGGGCGGCTCCGGCGATTTGCTATCGCGATATCTCAAGATCAACGGCGAGATGCGCCGGCAAAACAACGAGACCCTCGCCGGACTGCGCCACAAGACCGAGCAGAAGGTTCTGTGGTCCGGCCCCTTTGTTCAGTTGAGCAATTCGAAAGTGGAATCGCTCTTCGCCGACACTCGCAGCTACATGTACAACGGGCGCAAAGTGGACGAACAGACCCATCTCGGGTTTGACCTGTCCGTTGTCAAAAATGTTCCCGTTGCCGCTTCAAACGATGGACGGGTAATCTATGCGGCGCCGCTCGGAATTTACGGCAATTGTGTCGTGATTGATCATGGGTACGGGCTGCAATCCATTTACGGGCATTTAAACTCAATCGGGGTAAAGCCTGGAGAGTTTGTGAAAAAGAGGCAGGAGATCGGGCGGAGCGGGGAGACCGGCCTGGCGGGCGGCGACCACCTGCACTTCAGCATGCAAGTGGATGGCGTGCAGGTGAATCCCATCGAATGGTGGGATGATCACTGGATTCAAGACCGGATTCTCAGCAAACTTACGCCGATAGGCGGAGAGGTTTCGCACGCGCACGGCACATATACTCCCAAAGGCTCCCCTACGGCCACCGCGCGGCCTCTAGGCCGCGCGCGTTAGCAGGCGGCGCCGGTATTTTACACGGAGGATGTCCATGGTAGTGCGCTCTCTGGGGTTTCTGGCTTTCGGTCTCATGACGTGCAGCGCGGGCGTCATCACCGAAGGCTTTACTTTTTCGGTTGCATCCGCCGGAGGCGCCCACTCGAGAGGCACGCACTACCATTCCAGCACCGGAGGCGTTTACGGTGATCCAGCCGGAAAAGCGGAAGTGGGAAGTTATGCCTCTGAAGAAGTTCGGGGGCTCGCGGAATATAACCTTGCCGGACTTGGCATGCTCGATTCCGTTTTCGTCACTTTTAGTATCTACAGCGCAGGCGGCCTGTTCGCTGGAGTGAATGACGAGCCCTGGACGGGCACCATTAATGTTTACGCGTACCAAGGCAACAACAGAGAAAGTGTGACCGACTACGAAGCCCTTCCAATCGCTTTTGCCGGGGCGTTGAGTACGCCGGGCCTGGTGGAGGGCGGCATCGTCAGTCTGCTCATCACGCCGATCTTTAACAGCGCGATTGGAGGCGGCCTGACTTCGCTGGGCATACGACTCGAGCGCGCGGGGAACGTACCATCCTACAGTGGGGCCTGGACGTTCGACACCTTCCGGCTCACCAGCGATGACCAGTCTACTGCATTCACTCCGGAGCCTCACACGTACCTGCTTGCGGCGGCTGGATTGGCCGGGCTCGCCCTGGCGAGACGCCGCAGGAAATAGCGCCTCTTCACGAAAAGTTAGTGGAACTTTTCCACCCCTGGTGACGTTCGCATAATTGAGAGAGACACCAAAATGCCAAAATTTGCGAGCTCCCTCTTTGTAGCGATGCTCCTGGGAATCCCGGCGCCGGCGGTTGACACCACACTGCTGAACACCGTCATGCCCGACGCCCGGGTAGTAGCAGGTGTGAATGCCCGGCGGATCAAAGCTTCGGATTTCGGGAAGTTTCTGCTGTCGCAAACCGAAGGCGAGGACCGGAAGTTTCAGGAATTTATTCTG
This sequence comes from uncultured Acidobacteriota bacterium, assembly GCA_900696665.1. Classification (GTDB taxonomy): domain Bacteria; phylum Acidobacteriota; class Terriglobia; order Bryobacterales; family Bryobacteraceae; genus CAADGY01. The sequence goes on along the minus strand of CAADGY010000302.1, from coordinate 1,035 downwards.
GAAACAGGCTTGGACCCACGCCGCGACATCGATGAAATTCTGGTTTCCTCGAAAGACGGCAAACACGGAAGCGGAATTTTGGCGGTTAGAGGCATCTTCAATACGCAGCAGATCCTCTCCGCGGTCGCTCGCAAAGGCGGCACCGCGACGAAGTACAACGACGCCGATCTCATTTCCCCGAAGGCGGATAGCAAGAGCGTAGTCGCCGTGGTGAACGGTACGTTCGCCATTGCGGGAGAAGCCGGAGAAGTGCGTGCCGCGCTGGATCGCCGCGCCGCAGCCATGCCCGCCGTGGATGCGGCGACGGTGCGGAAGCTGGACGGTTTGAGCGCCCGTTACGATGCGTGGGCGTTTGTGAGAAATCCCGCCGGTCTGGCTCAGGGGCATGCCCGCCGCCACGGAGCGTCTCGCCTGAACGCCCAGTCGCTGGAAGCCGTTGAGGAAATAAGTTCCGGGATTGAATTCGGCCCGTCGATGAGAATCTCCGGAGAAGCAATTGCGCGCTCGGACAAGGACGCTACCGCTCTGGCTGATGTTTTTCGGTTCGTTGCCGGACTGGTGCAATTGCGTTCCGGCAATCCCAGGCCTCAGGTGCTGGCGGATCTGCTGAACTCCCTGGAAATCAAGACCGAAGCGAACCGGCTGACGTTTTCCATGGCCGTTCCCGAAGCACAGCTCGAAGAGATGATCCGCAATCACCGCACGGCGCCCGTGCGTCCTCACCGGCCGAATCGTCCGAACCGCCCCGCACGGCCTGCCTGACGACGAGGGGCGCCAGCGGGCTGCTACAATCGCAGCCAATGGAAAAAACTACCCTGAAGCGGACCGACCTGACGGTTTCCCGTGTGTGCTTTGGCACGATGACGTTTGGAAGCCAGGTAGATCAGGCGTGTGCGGAAGCCATCGTAAATCGCTGTCTGGATGCAGGCGTTAATTTCTTCGATACCGCCAATATCTACAACAAAGGGACCTCCGAGGTAATGCTCGGAAGGGCCCTTGGGCAAAAGCGGAACGGAATCGTGCTGGCAAGCAAGG
>CAADGY010000301.1 GCA_900696665.1 uncultured Acidobacteriota bacterium | reverse complement strand
TGGCCGCCATGCCGGCGGCAGGGTTGGTAGCACCTATGGCTAAGGCGGCGGAAAAGCCCGCTTTACTTGGTGGCAAGCCGGTTCGCACGGTGCGCTTTCCGTCCTGGCCGCGCTTCGACAAGACTGAGGAAGAGGGCGTTTTGAAGACGCTCCAAAGTGGCAACTGGTTCCGCGGGAACGGCAAGAACGTCGCCCGCTTCGAAGAAGCCTACGCCGCCATGACCGGCGCCAAGCACTGCCTGGCAACGGCAAACGGAACCAGCGCGCTGCTAACATCGCTGGGTGCGCTTGGGATAGGCGCGGGGGACGAGGTTATTCTGCCGCCCTATACATTTGTCGCGACAGTAAATGTGATCCTGATGCTGAGCGCGATGCCGGTGTTCGTCGATTCCGACCGGGAATCGTCGCAGATCGACGCGAGCAAAATTGAAGCGGCCATCACAAACCGCACGCGCGCCATCATGCCGGTCCATTTGGGCGGCAATGCAGCCGACCTGGACGCGATTATGGCCATCGCGCGCAAACGCAATATTCCGGTGGTGGAAGATGCCTGCCAGTCGCACCTGGGCGAATGGCGCAACCGCAAAGTGGGCACCTATGGCACAACCGGATGCTTCAGCTTTCAGGCGTCGAAGAACCTGAACTCCGGCGAGGGCGGCGCGATCCTCTCAAACGACTCGGCCCTCATCGAGAAGTGCTATGCGTTTCACAACAACGGGCGGGGCAGGGCATCGGGCGGATACAATTTCTCTTATGCCAGCCGCGGGTCTAACCTCCGGCTTGCCGAATTCCAGGGCGCCCTGCTGCTGGCGCAGATGAAGCGCGTCGAAGAGCAAGCAGCCACGCGCGACCGCAATGCGCAATACCTGAGCAGTCTTTTGCGTGAGATTCCCGGCATTAAACCCGCCCGCATGTACGAGGGCTGCACTCGCAATGCCTATCATCTTTACATGGCGCTGTACGACAAGAACGAGTTTGCTGGATTGCCGCGCGCGAAATTCCTGAAAGCCCTTTCTGCCGAGGGTATCCCCGCATCCGGCGGCTATTCGCCCCTGAACAAAGAGCCATTTATCAAGAACACCCTCAACTCGCGCGCCTACCAGGCCATCTACTCCAAGAAGCAGATTGCCGAGTGGGAAGAGAGGAACCGCTGTCCGGAAAACGATCGGCTATGCGAGGAAGCTATCTGGTTTTCCCAGACCGTGTTGCTCGCCGGCCGCGAGGACATGGAGCAGATTGCCGAAGCGGTACGGAAGATTCACACCCACGCCAAAGCGCTAGTGGCGTGAGCGCCTGCGGGAGCCGGTAACGCTTCGCCGGCTCCGGATTCATCGTGTCACTGCTGGTGTCCTGTCGCCAAGGAGTGATGATCGAGCAGGAGACCGATACCAAAGCGACATCGTTCGTCTTGAACCCTGAACCGTAGGGTGTTGGAGCGGGACTGGCTCGCATCAATCTTATGGTCGGGCCAGTTCCTTAAGGATGCAGGAAAAATGAGAGTAAGTTCCAAAGCGGTCAGCATCTGCCTTCTAATATGCTGGATGGCTGGGTGCGCAGGTAGCAACTAAGAAGGAATGGTCAGGCCTTACCGCATTATCAAGCGGAGAGAGTATCAAAGTGAAGTTGCAACATGGTAAGCCAGTGACTGGCGGGTTCGCCGGCTTGCATGATTACGACATCGTGGTGAGGACTCGACAGGGTGAACGTGTCATCCCCAAGACTGATATCCAGAGAATAAGTGTGCGGCGCCGGGCCGTGAAGTACGCGCCACTGATTGGATTGGCGACGGGGTTCGGCGTAATGGTTGGCATCTTAGGCAATGGAGGGGATTTGGTTGCTTCGGGATATGCAGCTTATCTCGGTGCCGGTGCTGGGATTGGCTACCTGGGCGGATGGCTCGTAGGGAAAGCCGCCTCTGACAAGGTCGTGTACGATGCCTCCCCATGACGATGCCCCCGGTATCGTGGAGGTGCGGAGATACTGCGGCTGGTGATAGTCATGGCTATCTGTGGTATGCCGGTCGCCGTGGCTCAAAGTGCCAATATTTCGGCAGTAGCCGGGGTTGGAGTGGGATTCGGAGAGCGCCAAGATCGAGGTGGTCTCGCAGCGGCAGGCGCATCGGTTGCATTTCCGATTTCCGCCGGCCGCCGCAAGGTCCAACTCGATTACTTCCTCGGTCGATTTACCAGCCGGGGCGAAAATCGCCATTTTGTTACGGGAAGCTACGTAGTCCAATTTTCAACAGGAGGCCCCCAGCCATTTTTCCAGATAGGCGCTGGTATCGGTACACGTACACTGCGGATCGAATCGCAGACGCCTTCCGGTTCGGTGTTTACACGCACCGATGTTGAGGCCACGCCGATTTTGCTGGCCGGTGGCGGTATAACCTTAAAGTGAACCGATCCGTCTTCATTCAGCCTCAGCTTCGCTTGTACGCCCCTGGAGGGCCAACTCTGACGCTCTTGCCCGCTATCAGCATAGGATGGCAGTTCTGAGAATTTGGGGAACACTACTTGGCAAATCCATTCGGGTGCTTCCACTGTGCCTTGATCCTACATCAGCAAAACAGGCAAAGCCTCCAAAAAGCTAAGTGACCGTCGCCTCGCCGGCAGGTATTACCGCGGCATCAAGCCGGGTCTCACTCTGGCGCACGAATTGTTCTTTCGATTCCTGTTCCATTTCCATGGGTAAACCTCCTCGCAAAATCAGTCTGTAACGCCGAAGTTACCCGCGCCGGCCCGTGATGACCACACGGCGGTGCAGCGCGGCGGCCCGCCGCTGACACGCTCCGCAGGCTTGATGCCCACATGAGATGTAGCTCGCTTGATGACGTCGCCGAGCCCAATCTCCTCACCCGCGGTGAATCCGGGCAGGTGCAGGCGGCGTGGCTCTTGTTCGCTCTGGACCATGGGGTCGCTGTGTTCGTCTGGTTTGTTCATGGATTTCATCTCCTCGCGTTTCTTCTCAAAAGGGATTGATAAGCCGCCTCGGCATCGGGCAGGAGCGGAACTACCGAAGCTCGCCGCGGTCCGGACCTACCGGTGACGGCCAGCATGATCCGGGCGACCGGCGCGGCGGGGAATTCCGACCACAGAAGTGCAATCGTCCCGGTCACAAACGGCGCCGCGACGCTGGTACCCCCGAGCGTGACCGCTTGTCCTTCCGCGCGCAAACTGGGATGGCAGCTCCGGGCGCAGTTAAACCACGCCTGCCAATCGAGCCGCCGAAGTTCGAATCGCTCAGCGGTCTGCCCCGAAGGTCGCAAGCTGCCACGGGAATGACCCATGGATGCCCGATGAGGGCGGAACCGCCGATGATGGTGCTCTGGTTTCCCGCCGCCGCGACAACGATCACGCCTCGCCGGATGGCCCGGTTTATCGCGTCTTCCAAAGCCCGCTCTCCCGTGGAGGAAGGCCGCGCGAGGGCCAGGCTCAGGTTGAGCACTCGCGCGCCTGCATCGATGCAATCGACGATGGCTGCCGCAAGCTCCCGGGGTGTAGCGCTCGGCATACGATCACCGCCCACTGTTCCTTCCATAAAGAGGGAAGGTGCGAGAGGGCCCCGCCTTGCGGAAAGTATTCCGGCCACGAACGTTCCGTGCAGGCAGGCCGCGCTGTCAGCCCGCGTGCACCTTCCGCCATGATGGCCTGGGACCTCGTGCAGGCGTTCCTTCACCAGATCGGGATGCCGGGTCATAACAGGCCCATCGATCAGCCCGATTTTCACGTCAGGGCTGCCGCTGGTACGTTCCAGCAACGCCGCGAGCTTGATGATCCGCAGGGCGACCATAAGGTCCTCGGGGGTACCGTTTTCGTTATCGAATCTGCTGTCATTTCCGTTGGCGGGAAAAAGGGGAGAAAATTGGGGGGCTACCCGAAACCAAGCCGGCCTGGCAGTACCAGCCGGCAGTACCCTTAACCTATCCACGTGGAAACCATTTCGATATGCTAGAGCCAGCGTAATGGAGAAAAGTTGAATGGCGAAGAAGCGAATTATCGCGCATTACATGAACGAGGAAGAACTAGCCACCGCGGTTGAGATGATGCCGGATGGAGAGAAGACGGAGAGCTACATCATCGGCGATATCGAGGAGTCGGACATCCCGAAGCTGCAAGCGAAGGGGATCATTGTCCAGGACATCGATGCCGGCTTGCGCCCGCCTCTGCGCGGCGCTGAAGACCGGTTCGAAGCTTTCGCGTTCGCGGGTGCGCGCGCCGGCCTCGGCGCCGCGGAACCGGTAGTCGATACGACCCGGGCGAATTACTACAGCCTGGCCTTACGGGGTCCGTTGTTGGAGGAATGGAGAAAGGATCTCACAGACCTTGGCGTCAAAATTATCCATAGCGCACCGAACCACGTAATCACGGTGAAAGTGGAACCCGACAAGGTGGTCGATGTAGACAGTCTGCCTTTTGTCCGTGCAATGCAACTGCAAACGGCAGCCGAGTCGCTGCCGCCTGCTGGCGAATTGCAGGCACTGTCGGAATCGGACATGACGGGCGCCAAGGCGATGCTGACGTTCGACGTCCTGCTGCGGGAACCGGACGGTATGCAGCCGGTAATGGCGTGGCTGACGCAGAATCACGTGAATATTGCGGCGGCGCAAGGCGACAAGATCCGTTTGTACCTGCTGGAGGGCTCGCCATTGATCGACGAGATAGCAGCCCTGCCGGAAGTGGAGTTCATGGAGCCGTATGTCGCGCCGCGGTTGCACAATGACGAGGCACGCTCGATCCTGGGACTGGACGGTCCACCGGCGGATAACCCCGGATTTCGTTTCAAATACGAGGGAGAAGGGCAGATCGTAGGTGTGGCCGATACGGGTATCGACGACTCACATCCAGACTTCAGCCAACGCATCGCCGGCATTGTTGCTCTGGGACGGCCGGGCGATCATTCAGACCCGAATGGCCACGGCACGCATGTGGCGGGTTCCGTGCTAGGCGACGGTTCGGCCACGAACGGCCGCCTGCGCGGAGCAGCGCCCAAGGCGAAGCTCTTCTTTCAATCGCTACTCGACAATCGCGGAGGTTTAGGAGGTTTACCTTTCCGTTTGGAGACTCTGTTTGACGAGGCGTATCAGAACGGTGTGCGGATTCATAATAACAGTTGGGGCGCGGCGACGGCCTCCGTTTACCGCGTGATCAGCAACGAGGTGGACGCCTATGTGCATAAGCACCGTGACATGCTGCTGGTGATCTCCGCCGGCAACGAAGGAACGGCGGCGGATCCCGCCATGGGCAAGCGCAATGCGGAGAAAGGATTCGTTGACTGGCTGTCGATCGGCTCGCCGGCGACGTCGAAAAACGCACTGACGGTTGGAGCGAGCCGCAGCCGGCGTACATCGGGCGGTCTCGCTGCGCTGAACTACGGCTCGGTGTGGCCCGATGCGTTTGCCGACGCTCCCATTTCGGAAGAGAAGATCTCCGGGGACGTCAACGGGCTGGCGGCCTTCAGCAGCCGGGGTCCATGCGACGATTACCGGATTAAGCCGGACGTGGTGGCGCCGGGGACGGATATTCTTTCTACAAAG
>CAADGY010000300.1 GCA_900696665.1 uncultured Acidobacteriota bacterium | reverse complement strand
TCGCCCCAGTCATGGATCACTTCATAACGATATTCCCCGGATCCGGTAATCGGCCTTTTCCCACCAGAGTTTTTTTGAGCCATAATTGCCGGCGCCGAACCCAGAACGGCAGCGCTGCCGCGCAGAAATCCTCTCCGACTGTAACGCATGAACCAGCCCTCCAGCTTTCTTCAGAGTGTCTCCCACCCTGGGCCGTGCGTCAAGGAAGGCGGCCACCGATGGCTGCACCGGAGATCTCGATGTCGGAGGTGTCGTCCAGCAGGAGCCCGCGGTTGCCGGCATCGAGAATAAAAATATTCGATAACCGGAAGCGGTGGCAGCGCCGAAGCACGAGAGCAGCCTCGGAGTTTCGCGGAGCGGTGATGTGAAGACCGTCGATGCTGGAGTCCGTCGAATCCGTGAATACGATATTGTCGGGGCTGTCCGGAGTGCGATAAATCGGATTCCGGTCCAGAAGGTTGGGGCCAACTACAATATTCGAGCTGCCTTCCACCAGCATGTGGTGCTCGTAACCTTTCCAGAAGGTGTTGGCAGTAACGACCACACCGCGAGAATGCCGGAGATGAATGTTCACGTCCACATCGCTGAACACATTGTTAGCGATGATCAGGTTTCCAACCTGGTTGGGATCGTCCGCGCTGCGTCCCAGCAGGCGGATGTTCGCCGAACCGGGCGCGTCGCGCGTGTGCTGAATCGTGCAGCCGGTGATGGCGCCTTCGAGGATCGAGCCCTCCCGGGCATCGAACAGCACGTTCGCCGTGGCAGGGCCTTTTACATCCATGTTCGCTTCGATATCGCTGGTTCCAATCTGGATGTTGCGGATCTCCGAGCGCCGGATGACGATGCCGCCGCCCCCGTTGTAGCTGATGTGCGACCCCGTGATATTGATCTGGTGCAGGTTCAGATCTTCGAGAAGGATCCCCACACCGCGATTGTTATAGACATGGCATTCCGAAAGAATGATGTTCCGGTTTGTGCCGGTCATGCGGATTCCATGCAGCGCGTTCCGAATCACAAGGCGCGTCAGTATGGGTTGCATCAATCCTTCGAGCTGTATCCCGATCGCCCCGGTGTGCTCTCCAACGATCTCGATTCCATCGATCATGGGCGCCCGCTGCCGGCTCCAGACGTTTGGCTTGATCGAGCTGGGCGCGGCGTTGCCCGCGTGTGTGCCGATGATGCGAAACGCGGGGCCCGCACCTGTCATAACGATGGTCGCGACGCCCGCGCCGCTGATGGATACAGGTCCCACGCGATCGAGATCAATCAGGACCGGCTTGCTGATCCGGAACGTGCCCCGCCAAAAACGGAGCTCGCCTATCCCAGCGTCCACCGCTTTCTGAATCGCCGCCGTGTCATCGGTCTTTCCATCGCCGGCAATGCCGAAGTCCGCTAATTGCCGTGGCCCCTTGTTCCCGGCGCCGTACAGGACGAGCGCACTAAGGAGAAGAAGCGTGTAGGCGTTCACGCTTTTGCTCCTGAGCGCACGGAATCGAATCCGGCAAACCAATCTTCGATGCGCTTTTGCAGGCGGGCCGCTTTCTCCGGTTCGCGCTTCGCAAGGTTTACCTGCTCTCCCGGATCTTCCGCAAGGTTCGACAACCACACATCGGTTTCCACAGGATCTCCCGGCACACTCGGCGGATTCAGGATCAGCTTCCACGGTCCCTCTCTCACGGCACGCTGCTTCAGGTACGCCCAGAAGAACGCGTCGTGCGGCGAAGGCGCGCCCTGCTGAGCCATAGCTGCTATGCTTTTCCCGTCCACCTGGTACGGTCGGTTCGCGCCCGCCCAATGGAGGAACGTCGGAAAAACATCCATGGCCCCGGCGACTCCCGAAACACTGCGATTTCCGGGGATGCGGCCTTTCCAGGCTAGGATGGCGGGCACGCGGATGCCGCCTTCGAACAACCCGGCCTTAAAACCGCGGAATGGTACGTTGCTGCCGCCGCGGTAGGGCAAGGCTCGCGAGTGTGCGCGAATCTCGCTGGTCGCGCCGTTGTCGCTCTGAAAGAAGATTACTGTATTGTCGAGAAGCCCGCGCCTGGAAAGAGTCTCGACGATCAACCCCACGGCGTCGTCCATCGCCGCCGTAACGGCCGCGTGCATACGGCGTTCACGGTCCATCTGCGGCGAAAAGCGGTCGAGATACTTTTTCGGCGCCATCATCGGAAAATGGACCGCGCCGAAGGCTACCGTGAGAAAGAACGGCGTGCCGGATTGCTGCCTTGATAGAAATGCCGCGGCTTCGGCCCCGAACATCCCGGTGTGATATTCACCATCGCGAAACTCCTCCCGTTCATTCCGCCAGAGATCGTGAAAGATCTCCTGCGGCACTCTGCCCTGGCGGTAATAGCGGTGAGAATAGTAGTCGGCCCAGCCGGAATAAAATCCGAAGAACTCGTCGTAGCCTTGCGCCGCCGGGCGGCTTTCCGGCACGCTGCCGAGATGCCATTTTCCGATATGTCCGGTCTTATAGCCGCGCTTGCGAAGCTCACCGGGCAATGTGATTTCCCGGCGCACGAGCCCGCGGGTTTCAAACTGCGCGGTGGAAGCCAGCACCTCCGTCACTCCGGTTCGCTGCGGATATTTGCCGGTGAGGAGCGATGCGCGCGAGGGGCTGCACACAGGGGAGTTGGTGTACCAGTCGGTAAATCGGGCACCCGCAGCCGCCAACTCGTCGATGTGAGGCGTTTTGACGTCTTTCGCTCCGTAACATCCGAGGTCTCCGATGCCAAGGTCATCCGCATAAATAATGAGGAAGTTCGGTGGGCGCTCCGCCGCATGCGCCCGTGTGGCTAATCCGGCGCCTGCCATGCCAACAAATTCCCGTCGTGTCATCTTGTCCTAGCTTGCACAAAAGTATGGTGCGAAATACGCACCGGCCGTTGCTCCTGATGCTCTCCCAATGATACTTGTTAAGAAGCCGGTTTCAGGGACCCGGCGGAAGAACCAAAAATGGAAATGAATCGACGCCAATTTCTTGAGAACACGCTGGGAACCGCTGGCGCTGTCGCCGCCGGCCTCGCAAGTTTTTCGCCGCCGCTTGCCGCCGCGGCAGATAAGAAAGCCACGGACATTATTCATCTGGGGCCCGATAAGATCCGGCTCACGCGCCTTGCCATCGGGTCCGGTACCCGGGGCGGCCGGCCTCAGCGCGAATTGGGTGTCCAGGGTTTCGCCGACCTGCTCCATTTCGGCTACGACAATGGACTGTTCTTTTGGGAAACGGCGGACTCCTACAAGACGCATCCGCATCTGAAGGAGGCTCTCAAGCGTGTTCCCCGTGAGAAAGTCACGATCCTTACCAAGACGCGCGCGCGGACGGCGGAGGAAGCCAAGGCCGATCTCGACCGTTTCCGCCAGGAACTGGGAACCGACTACATCGATATCGTACTGCTGCACGCTCTACAGGCCGGCAACTGGCCCGAAGAGCGCAAAGGCGCGATGGAAGTTCTG
>CAADGY010000299.1 GCA_900696665.1 uncultured Acidobacteriota bacterium | reverse complement strand
GGAATCTGGCCCAAATCCTCGAAGGGAAGCCATTCGCCATCGCGGTCGCTTGCATGATACCACCGTGAAAGCAATGCGAGATTCTCATCGCGCTGCCGCGGCAGGTATTTAGAAGGCGCAAGCGCGGCCAGAACCTGCCGCAAACGTGCATCGAGCGGCACCATGGCGCTGCTGGAAGCACCTACTTCAAAACGGCTGCGGGAGTGAAAACAACCCTCGACAACAAACCACAACTCAACGGCGTTGTCCACCGCCGAAGGGGTAACACACACGCCGTGTATGCGCCGCACGTCCGAGGCAAGATCGTCCCGCAGCGCAAGGACGGCCTGTACTTTCTCGTACCGGCTGTGCTGGTAGGCCGCCTGCTCGAAATCCAACTGCTCACTCAGGCGGTCCCTGATGCCGGCGATACGCTGCAGCATCGACTGGCCTCCGCTTGCGAGAAACGCCGTGACGCGTTCCACTTCCGACCGGTACTCTTCTTCCGCGACTACCTGCTGGCACGGGCGCAGGCACTTACCCATTTCTCCGTAGATGCAGCCGGGATGGCTGGGCGAGGGGGAAAGATCCTCCGTGCAGCGCCGCAACTGGAATAGGTTGAGAAACTGCTCCTGAAACTGCTCCGCCAATACGCGGGTACGAAAAGGCCCAAAGTACATTGCGGAACCGGAACTGGTCTTCGATGTTATCTGGCAGCGCGGGAAGCGGTTCGCCAGTAGTACTTTCAGGTATGCGAGCGCCGGCAGCTTCACGATTTTCCGGTACAGACCCGGAAAGTGCCGGCGCGCCAACTCATAATTCAGAACAGCCGATTCCAGGCGCGATCCGGTGAGCCAGAATTCCACACGTGCGGCTAGAACCCGCAGATTCAGCATCCGGGAGGTTCCGGAACGCGGGGTAAGCAGGCGCCGGAGACGACGGCGCAGTACGTTCGTGCGTCCGAGATAAGGAGTACCTTCACGCGCCCAGATGGCAAAAACCGCCGGGGTGTCCGGCACAGACTCTATGCGCTGCTCGATCTGCTCGGGTGACCCGGTGAGTTCGATGATCTCGGGAGGCGCCTCATCCATATCACGATTGAGGACTGAACAGATCGCGGAAACTTGTCTCTGCCAGAGGGCAGATCGCGGCGATTTCCAGGTTTTCCTCCACGTGCGCCGGCGTGCTCATCCCTACCAACGAAACGGCAATTCCCGGTGTGGAGCGGCTGAACTGAAGCGCGCGCTGCGCATCGCTTCGAGTGTCCGGCATCCGTTCCGCGAGTTGCCCGGGCAGTCCGCGGGCGAGGCGCGCCTGGAGAATGGAAGCGCTGCCAACGACGTCGATTCCCGCTACTCGCGCCGCTTCCATCACAGAGCGGCCTTCTTCGGACTTGTCGAGATACGCTTCCGTCATGGCCAGGTTAAAGGGAAGTTGTATGAACCGGAATCGATGGCCCGGGCCTCCTGCGTCCTCCGCTAATTGCACTAGGCGGGTTAGGGAGATACGCGCCCGATCGCCCGCCGGCCGCCGGTAGCCGTCCCATGTCGCGGTGCCGTAGAACCGCAGCATTCCCCGCCTGGCCAGTCCTTCGAGTGCGATGAAGGCTTCGCGGATGCGGCTATAGAACTCGTCCGCCTGGACCTCCGCCAACTGCGTTTCCGGGTTGTGGAGATAGAAAATGTCGATGGTCTCCAGACCAAGGTTGCGGCGGCTCCGTTCGAGTTGATCCACCAGAAATTCCGGGGCCATGCAATGCATACCACCCATGAGATCAGCCTTCCTCAGTCCTGCCGGCACTGCATTCGGAACCAGGTAGCCCGCTTTAGTCGCAACCACGATTTCATCGCGTTTCGCCGTTCCACTATCGAAAAGACCGTGAAGCGCCGCTCCCGCGGAGATCTCGGATCGCTGGTTCCGGTAGTTCAAAGAGGTGTCGATGAAGTTGATGCCGCCGCGGACAGCACGGGAAACCGATGCCGCATAAGATGAGTCTGTAGCATCATCCGGATTGCCCAGGTAAGTCCCGATACCCAGAGAGGAGACCGTCAATCCTTGCGCCTGCCGGAAGAAGCCAGCGGCGGTTTGGCGGGGAAAACGCGAGGCAAACCGCGCAGTGCCCTCCGGATTCGCGAAACCGGAATACATTTCTTGATTCTAACCGCGCTATTCGAGCGTCAGTTGTGTGTCCACAATTGAGCCGTCGCGCATATGAACGGTCCGGTGGCCATAGGACGCGGCTTCCGGATTGTGGGTAATCATGAGAATGGTCTGGCCCATGCGTTCGTTCAAATCACGCAACAGATCGAGCACGATCGCGGAGTTCTCCGTATCCAGGTTTCCAGTCGGCTCGTCGGCAAGCAGGATCGCTGGATCGTTCACGATGGCCCGGGCGATAGCGACTCGCTGCTGTTCGCCCCCAGACATCGCCCTGGGTTTATGATGCAGGCGGTGCCCGATTCCCAGAAGTTCGAGCACCTGCTGAAAGCGGGCATTCGTATTGGAATTGCGGCCCGCGATGTGACGCGCAATCTCGATGTTGTCTCGCGCGGAGAGGGTTGGCAACAGATTGTACTTCTGGAAAACAAACCCGACCATCGTCTTCCGCAGGTTCGTCCGGTCCGCATCGCTCAACCCCGCCAGGTCTTTGCCGCCGATCCTGACGGTTCCGGAAGTCGGCGGCGTGAGTCCTCCTACGACGTTAAACAGAGTGGACTTGCCGGAACCTGACGGGCCTACAATACTGATGAACTCCCCCTGGCTGATGTCGAGGTTCACCCCGCGCAGCGCATGCACGTCCACCTCTCCCGCACGGTAAGTTTTGCGCAAATCCCGAACTTCGATAATGCACGGACTATTCATACGCCAGCGCCTCAATCGGATCCTGTTTGGCCGCTTTCCATCCGGGGTACAGCGCTCCCAGTAACGCTCCTACAACTGCGATGCCTGCCGCGACGGGCCACCAGGACGGCACAATCTGCTGGGTAAGGGAAGCCGGCACCAGCGTCTCAATCAGCCAGCGGCTACCGAAGGTCATCAGAATCCCGAGAACCGACCCAAGCAGAGCCAGCAGCACAGTCTCGCGCACCAGCAGGTTCAAGATGTATCCGGAGGAAGCGCCCAGCGCCTTCAGCACGCCGATTTCTCGCGTCCGTTCGAGGACCGCCGTGTACATCGCCATGAAAACCACAATGAACCCGACGATAACGGAGAGTCCGATGATCACGTATATGAAGGCCCGCAGCCCCGGCACGTTGTTGACCGAAATCAGCGATGTAAACTCTTCGAGCGTGTAGATGTAGTAGTCCTTCAAGGCGGGGATCGAGCGCAGGTGCCGGACCACCTCGTCGTCGCGTGCGGGATCGTCTACTTTGAGATAGATCTGGCTCAGCTTTCCCGTATTGCCGGTGAGTTCCTGAAGAACAGGCAACTGAACAAAAATGCGGGCCAGTTTCCCCGGCTCTACAACACCGGCGACCCGCCACTGCCGGTTCAGCAACTCATGCATGCTCCCGGCTTTCAGGTTGTTCTGGGTGGCGTAAAACTCGTCAACTATAATGTCGTCCGGGCCCTTGAAGGGACCGCCGCTCTCATAACGGAATCCGCCGCTGATGCGGTTGAACCTGTCGAGGTCAATTCCCGTGATCGTATTAATGCCGCCGATGGGGTGTACCATCGTTCCCACTGCCAGTGAGACGTGAGGCTGCTTCTCAAAGAATTGGATGAACTTATCTGACATCGGAGCCGAACTGAGGCTGATGACGGAAGAGCCCGGAGGGCGAATGACAATATCCGCGCCTACGCCGCGGGCTCGCCGCGCCGATTCATCGAGCATTCCGTGACTGAGGCCGACCAGCGTCAGCATCATTGTCACTTCGACACCGATGGCCAGTACACTCAAAAGCGTGCGAACCGGCCGGTGTTTCAGGTTTTCGAGGACCAATTTGTTCAGCAAGTACCATCTTATCGTGCCGTTTCCGGCGTACTTCGACCTGTGGCGCTCCGACAACAGTCAACTGCACCAAGCCTGCCGGCCGAAGATCCGGCGCGAGAAACCCGGCACTTGCAAATAGGCATCCATTTAAGGCAAGCTGTAGGGTCTTTCTGTTTGCAGATTTAATTCCATGCGCGTCAGGATCCTTTATCACGATCATTGCTTCGATGGGGCTGCTTCGGCAGCCTTCTTCAGCCGCTTTCTTGAAGACCAATTTCATCCCGGCGCGGAATTCCTGTTTACGGGAATGGCCCACACGGCTTCCCAGATCTTCGACGATGCGCTATTCGATGGTGACGTCAACGCGATCGTTGATTTCAAGTATTCCTCCAATCCAAAACTGACCTGGTGGTTCGACCACCATCAAAGCGCGTTTCTTTCGCCGGAAGATGCCGAGCATTTTGCGCGTGACAGAAGCGGCCGGAAAATGTACAATCCCGAATTCCGGTCCTGCACGGGCTACATTGCCGCCGTCACTCGGGAAAAGTTCTCATATGAAGCTGCGGATCTGGCCGAACTGGTGAAATGGGCGGATATTATCGACGGCGCGCAGTACAGGAGCGCCAGGGAGGCCGTTGAGTTGCAAGCCCCGGCTCTGAAGCTGATGCTGGTCATCGAAGCGGCAAAGGGCTCCGAACCGGTGCAGGACATCATCCGCATGATGCGCCGGAAAGAGCTTGCCGAAATCATTGCCGATCCACGCATCGCGGAGTTGTTCCGGCCTCTTTATGAGAGGCATCTGCGATCGATCGACATCATTGGCAAACAGGCGCGATGCAAGAACGGAGTCATTTTTTTCGATCTGGCTGATTTCGACCTGGAAGGCTACAACAAATTCATACCGTACGATCTGTTTCCCGACTCGATATACACGGTCTCCGTCAGCATTTCGAGCTTTCGTACGAAAGTTTCCGTGGGATCGAATCCCTGGGCGCCCAGCGAACCTACTCATAACCTGGCATCCATCTGTGAGCGTTATGGAGGCGGTGGACACGCGCGCGTTGGGGCCATCAGCTTCCCGAAAGGGGCGCTGGAACAGGCGCGCAAGGTTGCACACGAAATCGTCGCGGAACTCGAACGCGGCAGTGAATAGTCCGGCTGCGAAGCATCCAATACAATAACAGGTGTAGATCCGGCGGGTTTATCGATGCCGCTAATCGCCGCAGCTCAGCGAGAGATCACAATTGCTAGCGGGAGTTCTCTGTTTGTACGCGCCCTGCTGATCGTATTGCTGGCCGGGGTAGTGTCCGCCGAGGAGCGGACATTTGAGTTGCGCGGAAGTATCGAGCCGGAATCGAAAGCCGCCGTTACTTTGCACGGCGCCACCTCTCCATTCAGTGCCTCCACCCTGACCGATTCCCGGGGCCGGTTCCGCTTCCGCCGCCTTCTCGCCGGCCCTTATACATTGTCGCTGTATGTGATTGGACGTGGTGAGGTGAGGCAGACCGTAGTGATAGGACCCGCGCATGCGGACAACAGAGGCCGTGTGCCTGTCATCATTCACCTTCGTGAGAGCCTGATTGACACCGATACAATGCGGCAGCGGCACACCGTTTCAAAAGATGAACTGGCCGTGCCGGACCGTGCGAACCGCTTGTATAATTCGGCGCAACGGAAGCTCGGCAGGAGAGATATTGGCGGTGCGGTGCGCGATCTCGAACAGGCTGTTGAAATCGCCCCACGCTTCTCGGCGGCGTGGAACAACCTGGGAACAATTGCCTATCAGACGGGTAAGTACAAACGCGCCGAAGAATATTTTCGGGAGGCTCTGAAACAGGACCCGGAATCGTATCCGCCGCTCGTGAATCTCGGCGGCGTGCTCCTTACGCTGGACAGGCCGAAGGAAGCGTTCAGCTATAATCTGCACGCCGTGCTGACGCGCCCTTCCGATGCGCTCGCGCATTCGCAGCTCGGGATGAATTACTTCGGATTGGGAAAGCTTCCCGAGGCGATGAAGTCTCTGAAACGGGCGAAAGAGCTTGACCCGGCGCATTTCTCCCATCCGCAAATTCTGATGGCGGAGATCTATCTGCGCTGGAACAAGGAATCCGAGGCGATCGCGGAACTAAAGGACTTCATCAAATGGCATCCCGACTCCGAGAGAACGCCGCATGTTCAAAAGTTGCTTGAAAAGCTGAAGCAGTAGGGCGGCCGGCTATTCTACCACTCAGGCTTTCCAAGCCAGGAATGCGACCCCGGCGAGAAAACCAAGCAACGCCTGATATTCCTGATTCTTAACGTAAAGGCGCCATCGGAACCTTTTCCCGCTGCCTCGATGGTTGAAGGACGGGAGGAGCATCCGCACACACGACGCGTAGGCGCCGTATTCCGGAAACAGTTTCCGGAGATGCTGTTCCTCCAGCTCCACCACAGGCAGGTAGACGAATACGAAAACAACCGCGAAGAGGATGCCGAGACTGCTTTCGCGCGATGCGATCACGAAACCCAGCGCGGCTACAAGAGTTCCGAGATAAAGCGGGTTTCGAACATACGCGTAGGGACCGCTGGTAGCGAGTTCTCTGTTCTTCGAAAGATGCCCGGCAGCCCAGGCACGCAGCGCAAGCCCAGCAAAAGAGATGGAGGCACCTATACACAATGAGAGTGGACTTGGCCGGGAGAGCCAGGCGAACGCCGCCACCAGCAGGAAACCAATCGGTACGCGTAGCCGCGCCACGAAATCCGCATAGGGTTTGGGAAACCAGTACCGGCGCATCAACTGTGAGAGAGACCCGTAGGATGCGCGCGGAACGCCAGCCGTGCCTTCAACGCACTCAGGACCTGTTCGGGCGTGATATCGCGCATGCTGGCCGCCGTTTCTGCGTGACGTTTGTAAGAGGTTTGCGCTTGTGGACTCCGGAGCACTGTAAAGCTGTCGCCATACGGGCCATTGCGAGAGGGATCAGTAGGACCCATTACGGCCACTCCCGGCTTTCCTAATGCCGCGGCCAGGTGCATAGGCCCGCTATCGACGCCCACCACTGCCGTTGCACGACGCGTGGCGTAAATCAGCCCGGCAAGACCAGTCAGCGACGTGTGCGTGAACGGAACCGCACTCAAAGCCGCACCGGAAGCCGGCGATCCATTCAACACCAGCGGTAGACCCAGTTCGAGGCGGATCAGTTGTGCGAGCTTCGCATAATTGGCGGCCGGCCATTGCTTAGCCGCCCATCCAGCAACCGGACTCGCCAGTATGAAGTCGCCTTCCGGTAAATCTCCCTCCGGACGGCCTTCGGGGAGAGGAAACGTGTGCAATACGTTCGAGCCGCCCGCCGCTACCGCGAGTTCCAGGTTCCGTTCCACCACGTGCGCCGATGTTGCTTGTGTCTTATGCGAGTAGAACCATGCCGCCGGCCTTTCCCTGATTTGCGATTGATGAAAACCCAAAATCCGATCCGGCCGCGCGATGGTGGCAATCAGCGCGGATTGAATCAAGCCCTGAAAGTCCACCGCGAGGTCACAACGTCCGCTTCGTAAAATCCGCCAGGCTGCCGCGATTCCGGAAATCGAAGTGCGGTCGAAGAGAACAACCTGATCAACAAATGGATTGCCCTCCAGCAGGGGCGACCACCGCGGCGAAATCACCCAACTCAGACGGCAGTGCGGAAAACTATGTTTCAGCGTTGCGACCGCGGGCAGTGTATGAATGACGTCGCCCATCGAGCCGATTCGAACTACCAGAATGTGCGGTCCAGACACGTCAGCTTGTCCTCTGCCGCGCTTGTACGTGGCGGATGAACTGCTCAGTCAGTTGAGCATCGGAATGCTCCCGGTTGTGAATGCAGCCTTCCGGCAGGCACTCCAGAAATTTCTCCGGACGGTCTCCCTCTCCCAACACAACAAAGTCAACATCCTTTAAAGCCGCCACCAGTTCGGCGCGCGCGTTCGCAGACAATAGCGGCCGCGCGGGATGGGAGATCACCGCGAACAGGCGCGCACCGGAAGCGGCAAGCTGGTGTAAATGGCGCGCCTGCTCCGCCACCAGCGGATCGAACGAGCCAACAACCGCTTCAACGCGTTCGCCTTCCTGCCGCAGTTTTGCGCACATTGCGATCGCCTGCTCGACGGGTAATATTTTGTTTCTGGTGTCCACGCTCTCGCCGCGAAAACTTCTCTGCCTCCTCAAAAGATGCACCCGCGCCGCGCGCGAGGGTAAACGCAGCCCTCTGATCCGGGAAGACCAGCGTGGCGTACCGCTCATTGGCCGGAGAAACGATGGGAATCGTAAATCGTCCGTCCGATAATGCCGATTCGATCTCGGCATCAATCACAGCCTGGTAGACCTCATCCCAATCCCAGCCTGCAAACAACACCGCGTCCGCTCCGGCGATGCCCGCAACAGCCGCTTCGGCGACCGCCTTACGTGACCGCACAATGCCGCTCACTTCCAAGCCCAACTGCTTCCACTCGCTTTTCTGGGCCGCGGTAGCAAGGCCCACCGGTGACACTCTACCGCCGAGCGCAATTAGAGTTTGAATTTCTGAATCATCCGTTCGAAAGTCACCGATAACGGTCACGCGAGTTTGAGAGAAGTCGCGCACTGTTACCTATTTGAACACATGGGCATCCAGTTCCAGAGCGGCGCGCACGACGCGATCCACCGTGACCTGAGTCATGCATCGATGGTCGATCGGACACTCCCGCAGCAGGCAGGGACTGCAGGATACGCTCTCCCGAACCACGACGGTTGCCGGACCCGTGGGACCCGTTGCAATAAAGTCGGTCGGGCCGAATATGGCCACGGTGGGAACGCCCAGCGCGGAGGCAATATGCATGGCTCCGGAGTCGTTTGTCAGATACAGCCTGCAGGCTGCGGCAAGCTCGATGAATTGGCCAAGACTTGTCTTACCCGCCAGGTTCAACGCTTGGACTCCATGGCTACGAACCGCGGCGGCTACGGTTTCACACAGCGCGCGTTCGCCGGGGGAGCCAAAAACCGCCACGCCCGCGCGTGCCCCAGTGGCGAGGCGCGCGGCTGCTTCGGCGAACCGTTCGGGCAGCCAGCGCTTTGCCGAGCCATAAGCGGCTCCGGGACTGACGCCAATCACGCGCTCGGGCATCTCGAATTCCCCAAACCGCGACGCACCTGCCTTGCGTGCCTGTGCCGCGCCTTCGAGCTCAATCGACGGCACAGCCGGGAGCGAAACAAGAACGCCGGCGCGCCGCAACAACTCCAGGTAATAATAACGCTGGTGCGGAGGGATTTCATCCTGCTTCGGAACAGCCACCGCATCCGTCAGCAGAAACCCTCGCGCATCCCGGCTATATCCGATGCGGCGCGGGATGCGGGCCAGCCAGGCGACCAGAGCGGCTTCGAAGGCATTCGGAAGCAGGATGGCGCAGTCGAACTGCTCACGAGCGATTCTGCGCGCCACTCTCAATTTCCCCGCCACATCCTTCACACCGCGTGCAGCGGGATAAGGGATCAGTGCATCGATGGACGATTCGCGGGTGTAGAGATCCGCCACCCACGGCTTCGCCAGTACAGCAATGTACGATGCGGGGTATCGCTCCCGAACGGCGCGAACTGCGGGGAGCGACATAACGGCATCGCCCACCCAGTTGGCCGCCCGGACGAGGATTTTCTCCGGTGCCGAATCGCTGTGCAAATTCAATGCTAACAACTACACTTTAGCTTCGGTGTATGCCGCCGCCCTTCCTGACGACACACACTGCCGGATTCAGGCCGCAGAAACGCCGGAAAGGCTTACCCTACGGCTGTAGCGGTTCTTGGCGCGGTGGCTACCTGGTCTTTCTCGATTTCCGCGAGCTGTTTTTCCAGATGTG
This sequence comes from uncultured Acidobacteriota bacterium, assembly GCA_900696665.1. Taxonomy (GTDB): domain Bacteria; phylum Acidobacteriota; class Terriglobia; order Bryobacterales; family Bryobacteraceae; genus CAADGY01. The sequence continues at coordinate 51,411 of CAADGY010000299.1, read as the reverse complement.
CCAACGCGTTCTCAAGAATCACCCGGTAGCGCTCGTGCGTGCACGAGTGCATATCGTTCAGCACCCGAGTGCGTGAAAGTAGCAGGGTCTCTTTTTTTCGGAGAAGTTCAGATCGTTCTGAGTTGAGCTTTTCGTTTGCTAGGGAGGCCCTGCTGCTTTCAGCCGACTCGATTTGCGATTCGACTGACTTGCTTTCCCAACCTCTGGCCACATTTTTATTATAGATCCCGTAGTGCTGGCCAGCGTAAGCATGATCAGATCTTAATGTGAAGGCGGCAACGCCCGGACATCACCGAGGTCGCCTCTCGAAAAGGATGTGCTGCAGGCCGGCGGGCAGTTTGCCCGCAGCGTGTGCTTTCTCGAGCAGAGCATAGTATCGTGCGTCTTCGCGTTCAATCCTCCGCATCCATCTCGCATCCATGGGCCTGCCCGCAACCTGTGCCCGCATAATCTGCTTCTGCATCGGCGATTTCTCAACATACTCCGCCGGAATCGCAAAGAGATCCGCGGAGGGCTCGCCGAGCTGAATTTCAAGGAGCGACCGCTCGAACCGCTTAACCACCTCGCCGCTGGCGATGATTTCCTCCATGAGCTTGATCGTCTGGCAGTTCAACGAGGGAGCTTCCCATTGTGTTCTGATAGCGTCATCGTGCCGTAGTCACCGAATAACGTTGGCACGAACGGGCGTTCCGAGTCTGAGTTGCGGTCAAGACCAAGTTTGCGCCTATTAATGCATACGGTTTGGGCGGGTTGTGCTAAAAGATCTGTCCTGCATTTCGCCGTTGTATGTTGTTTGTCCGTTCTTCTACTACAGATTCTTTCCTGGCTCATGGCCACCCCGAGCCGCGGGGCTTGCCTTATGCGGCGGGCCACCACACGAGCTACTTTTTTCAATACACTGGGTAGAAGCAAGTCACGATGCCAGCCCCGACGATTCTGCCGGAAAAACATACCAAGGAAAGAGAAAAGCTCGAGCCGCTATACAACGTCGTGCTTCTCGATGACGACGAGCACACATATGACTACGTCATCGAAATGCTACAGACGCTTTTCTTTTGCTCGGCGGCGGATGCGTTCCGTCACGCGGTCGAAGTGGACACCACCGGACGGACGGTCGTGATTACCTGCGAGCGGACCGAGGCGGAATTCGCGCGCGACCAGATCCATGCCTTCGGCCGCGACTGGCGGATGGCAATCTCGAAAGGCTCCATGAGCGCGGTGTTGGAACCGGCCGGTCCGGCGGGCGGCGGCTGCAACTGATCAACAGATTCGAGGAAGCTGCTCCCCACTGAGCATATCCACCACGCGGTTTCCGCCGATTTTGCTCCGCATCACAACCGTTCGCGGGTGATCGTTCACCACGCTGCCGATCTGCACCGCATCCGGACCCATCAGCGTCGAGGCGCTCTCCGCCTGCGCCGCCGGCACAATGGCGATGAAGCGTCCTTCGTTAGCAACATAGAGCGGGTCGAGCCCAAGTATTTCGCAGGCGCCGCGCACGGGCTCAGTGATGGGAATCGCGGCTTCGTCCAACCGGATGCCCACGCCGCGCGCTTGCGCAATTTCGTTCACAGCCGACGACAATCCGCCGCGGGTGAGATCGCGGAGGCAATGGATCTCGATACCAGCGTCGATCAGTTTCTCAACCGCACTCCACAGTGGTGCTGTGTCGCTAAGAATAGGCGATTCGAATTCCAGACCTTCGCGAACGGACAGAATGGCGGTCCCATGCGCCGCGATGTCGCCGTTGAGAAGGATCGCGTCGCCCGGTTGAACCCAGGCTGGTCCGACAGGCAGCGGCGTCTGGATGGCTCCGATGCCGGCGGTATTGATGAAAATGCCATCGGCTTTACCTTTATCGACCACTTTCGTATCGCCGGTCACCAGCCGGACGCAGGCCGCTTCCGCCGCCTTCGCCATGGATGCGACAACCGTCTCGAGCACTTCCATGCTGAGACCTTCTTCCAGAATGAACCCTGCGCTCAGACAGAGTGGCCGCGCGCCGCACATGGCAAGGTCGTTCACGGTGCCATTTACCGCCAGGTCGCCGATGTTGCCTCCGGGAAAGATCAGCGGCCGGACGACGTAAGAATCGGTCGTGAAGGCGAGCTTCAACCCGGCCACCTCCAGCGATGCGCCATCGTGCCGTGCCTCCAACGCCGGGTCGGCGAATGCGGGCAGGAAAACGCGTTCGATAAGCTGCTGCGTCAGCTTCCCCCCGCCGCCGTGCGCCAGCACAATGCTGTCATTTGTGAGGCGTGGCGCCGGGCAACTCAGGTTGAAGTCTTTCTTCACGGTGTCGGCCATAGAGATAATAAGCGGCGCAGGCTCCCTCAGAGGAGACCATGGGCGCGCCCAGCGGAGTCTCGGGCGTGCACTGCGTTCCAAAAGCCGGGCACTCGTAGGGTTTCCGGAGGCCTTGCAGCACAATCCCGCTGATACATTCGGAAGGTTCTTCTACCACAGCGCCGGAAAGACCGAACTTCAGCCCCGCATCGAAGGCGGTGTACCGGTCTCGCAGCTTCAGGCCGCTCCAAGGGATTTCGCCGATGCCGCGCCACTTCCGGTGGTTCACTTCGAACACTTCGGCGACACGTTCCACGGCCGCTCGATTTCCATCGCGGCGCACCGCACGGCTGTACTGGTTCTCGACCACCGCGCGGCCTGATTCGAGCTGTGCAACCGCCATGCGAACCCCATCCAACAGGTCCAGCGGCTCGAATCCCGTGACCACGATCGGAACCCGGAAGCGTTCGGCAATGTCTTCGTATTCCTTGAATCCCACCACCGCGCAAACGTGTCCCGGCGCCAGAAACGCTTGCACACGGCAATCCGCGGAAGTCAGAATCGCTTCCATCGCTGGCGGAACCAAAACGTGCGCCATCAACATGGAAAAATTCTTCAGCCCTTCGCGCGCCGCCTGCCAGGCGGCCATAGCGTTTGCAGGCGCAGTCGTCTCAAACCCTACGGCAAAAAACACGACTTCGCGGGAAGTATCCGCGCGAGCCAGTTTCAAAGCGTCGAGCGGCGAATAGACAATCCGTACGTCCCCGCCGGCGGCCTTCGCATCGAACAGGCTCTTCGAGGAACCGGGTACGCGCAGCATGTCGCCAAAAGAACAGAATGTCACCTCCGGACGCGAGGCAATTTCGACAGCCTGGTCGATCAGCTCGACCGGCGTCACGCAAACCGGACACCCCGGTCCGTGCACGAGGGTGATTTCCGGCGGGAGCAGATCTTGAAGGCCGCTCTTCAATATCGTGTGAGTCTGCCCGCCGCAGACCTCCATCAGCGTCCACGGCTTCGTCACCAGACCGCGAATGTTGCGCGCAATTCGCCGGACCGCGGCCGCGTCCCGATACTCATCGATAAACTTCACGGCTGATCCGGCTCCAACTCGGCAAGCTCATCCATCTGTTTCAGCATCTCGAAGATCCGCGCCGCTTCCTGCTCGTCCACCACGCTCAGAGCGAACCCGACATGAACCAGGACGTAATCGCCCACCTGTGCCTCCGGCGTGAACGCAAGACTCACCTCTTTGCGAATGCCGCCGAAATCGACTTTTGCGTTGCGCAGCGTGGGATCGATCTCCCGCTCAATACCGACAATTTTTCCGGGAACGGCAAGACACATATCAATTACCCGCCAGGACGGCCTGGCCCAGCGCAATGCCGCCATCGTTGGCAGGGACCCGCTGATGCGTATACACTCGAAACCCGCTGGATTCCAGCACATGGAAGGCCCGTTCCGTGAGATACCGGTTCTGGAACACACCTCCACTGAGAGCAATCCGGGGCACCGAGGCTCTTTCGGCTGTCTCTAGTATCCATTGTACGAGGCCATTGTGGAACTTCGCCGAGATGCTCTGCGGCGGTATTCCCCCGCGGGCTTCGGCGAACACCGCCTCGACCAATGCCCGCCAGTCACCATCCGGCAGGGGATATGCTTCAGCGGTGTCCAGACCCCGGATAGCCCATTCGAGCAGCATGGCCGCCTGTCCTTCGAACTTGCTTTCCTGAGCCACACCGGTGATGGACGCCACCGCATCGAACAGGCGCCCCACGCTGGTGGTCCAGGGCGAGTTCAGACCGCGCGACAGCAATTGGTGAATGGCATCCGGACCCAAACGCACACCGATATCCGCCAGTAGGCTTGCGGCGCCACGCCAACCCTCCCGGACAGCCGCTTCCCCGCCCGGAAGCCGGAAAGGCCGCAGATGCGAGATTCTCTCGAAGCGCCCCCGTTCGGCCAGGAAGATCTCGCCGCCCCATATTGTTCCGTCCAGACCGTAGCCGGTGCCGTCCCAGGACACGGCCAGATAGGGCTCCGCGAGCGCGTTCTCGGCGGCACACGACGCCGCATGAGCGTGATGGTGTTGAATGCCGATGACGGGCAGCCCCGAGGCCTTCGCCCACGCAGTGGAGGCGTAGTCCGGATGCAGGTCGCATACCACCGCTTCCGGCTTGAACCGGTACAGGCGGCAAAGATCGTCGATGGTGCACTCAAACAACTGCCGCGCTTCGAGCGTATCAAGATCGCCGATGTGCTGGCTCACCACCACCTGGCGGCCGAGTGCGATGGCGATGGTGTTCTTCAAATGGGCACCCACCGCCAAAACCGGAGGCAGCGGTTTCGGGACAAGCAACGGCAGCGGCGCGTATCCGCGCGCTCGCCGCAGCACCATCTCGCGGCCGTGCGACAAACGGACCACCGAATCGTCACAGGGCCTTGCCACGGGCCGGTTGTGCATCAGGAAAAAATCGGCGATACCCGCCAGTCGCTCCCGGGCCTCACCGTTATCAATGGCGATGGGCTCATCGCTGCGATTGCCGCTGGTGGCGATGACGGGGAAGGGACACCGCCGCATCAACAGGTGATGGAGCGGCGAGTAAGGCAGCATCACACCCAGATAGGGCGAGTTTCCCGATACTCCCGGCGCAAGGTCGCCGGCGCTCATTGGATCGAGTAACACAATGGGAGAAGCCGCCGACAGGAGCAGCCGCTCCTCGGCGGGACTGATGCGGCAATACCGGCGGGCGGTCTCGAGGTCCGGCATCAGCATCGCGAACGGCTTCTCTTCACGCCCCTTTCGCGCCCGAAGGCGGCGGACGGTTTCTTCGTTGCGCGCATCGGCGAGCAACTGGAAGCCCCCGATGCCCTTCAATGCCACAATTTCACCGGCGTGGACCGCCGCGGCCGCCGAAGCGATGGTTCCGTTCAAATGCGGGCCGCAGCGCGGGCAGGCGACAGGCTGCGCGTGAAAACGCCGGTCCACGGGATCGAGATATTCGCGGCGGCAATCGTCACACAGCGCGAAGTCGCGCATCGTGGTGTTCGGCCGGTCGTACGGGATATCACGTACGATCGTGTAGCGCGGGCCGCAGAGCGTGCAGTTTGTGAAGGCGTAGTCATACCGGCGGTCACCGGGTGTGGAAATTTCGGCCAGGCACGCCGGGCAGGTTGCGAGATCCGGCAACACACCGGCTGTACGGTCAAAAGAACCGTCGCTTGAAAGAATGCGAAAACCGCTTTCACCGGAAGGCGCTAACGCACTCACTTCCCGGGTCAAAACCAAAGCCGCGGAAGGGCGCTCCGCTTCCATACGCTCCAGGAACAGGGCAATATCGGAGCTAGCGCCTTCTACCTCCACCACCAGCCCCGCCGCTGAATTCAGAACCCAACCGGCGAGCCGCAACTGACCGGCCAGCCTGTAGATGAAGGGCCGGAACCCCACGCCCTGCACGGCGCCTGTCAGTACGACTCGGACTCGCTCAATCACTCAGCGCTCTGGTTTGACGGAAACAGTGGATCAGTGAGGGGCCGTGCAAGCCATGACCTCGTCTCGAATCTGGCGGGCTACCCGGTCGATAGCATCCGCGACGGGCACCGTCACCTCCGGTCCTGGATCGAGCCGCGCCGCCTCGATGCCGTAGATCGAAAGTTGCGGGGGCAACCGGTCCAGAATGCGGCCGAGTTCGATCGCATCGGCGACACCAAAGACGTGTGTGGAACAGTGGAAGCACTCGCGGGGCACCCTCTCCTTCGAAGCATCCCATGCCGTCAGTTCACCGGGCTGCTTGCCCGTCACGACAGCATCCACCAGTATCACACGCGTGTACCCGTTCCACTTATCGAGCAGCGACACTGCCTCGCACTCCTGCTCGATCGCATGGACCCCCATGGCGCGTAGTTTCCGCACCACCAGCAGCCCGGCGGCGTCATCACTCCTGCCGGAATTGCCGCAGCCTATCACGAGCGTGGACATGGCTCTCCCTGGCGGTCGATCCGCAAGCGGAGAAAGTGCGTGGCGCAACTGATACACGGATCGTAGTTGCGTATAGCCTGCTCGCACCGGAGTGTCATCTCTTCTTCGGGCTTTCCGAGCAGTTGAGGGAGGTACTGCCACAGATCGTCTTCGATACGCTTCTGATTTTGGGAGGTCGGCGGAATGATCTTTGCCGCCAGGATCTGCCCGGCATCGTCGAACACATAACGGTGATACAGCAGACCCCGAGGCGCCTCGGTGGCTGCCTGTCCTGTTCCGGCGTGAACCGCCGTTTCCATGCAAGGGATCTCGGGAACTTCGTATTCGCTGATAATTCGAATGGCTTCGTGGCAGGCGAAAACCATCTCGATGGCTCGCGCGATGATGCTCTTGAAAGGATTCGTGCACGGCAAAGTGAACCCGCACTCGCTGGCAACCGCTCGCGCCTGCTCCGGGAGCCTTTCGAAATTCAGATTGAGGCGGGCCAGCGGGCCCACCATGTAGGACCCCCGCTCCCGAAGGAGCGAATGCAAAGCGTTGGAGTGTTTGACCTGCTGTTCCAGGAAATGGTCTTCGTACTCAGAAACGTCGATATCAAGCCCCTTGTTTGAGATAATCCTGCCTTCGTTAAGCGGATACTCGCCGGGGTGCGAAAGAGACACAAATTCGTAGTCCTGATCGAAATCGGGAAAGGGGAGCCCGGAAACGAGCTTCACGGTTTCGAGCGAAGTCTCGAGCGCCCATTCAAGGTCCGGCAGCAGCGTGTTCAGCTCGGACTTGCCGGGGACCGCATGAAAGCCTCCTACTGCGGCGGAAACCGGATGGATCTCCCGGCCACCCATAATTGCGACAATCGCATTCCCAATTTTTTTGAGACGCAATGCTTTTTCGACCGTTTCGCGGTGTTCGCGCGCCATCGCGATCACGTCGTCGTAACCCAGAAAGTCCGGCGCATGCAACAGGAAAACGTGCAGCGCGTGGCTCTCGATCCACTCTCCGCAGTAAAACAACCGCCGCAGCATTCGAATGGCAGGCTCCGGCGATACTTTCAGTGCCCTTTCGATCGCATGAACGGCATTCATTTGATACGCGATTGGGCAGATGCCGCAGATGCGCGCCGTGATGTCGGGGGCCTCCCGGATGTGCCGCCCGCGCAGAAAGGCTTCAAACAGACGGGGTGGCTCGTGGATTTTGAACTTGACGTCCTGAATACGGTCACCCTTGAGCTTGATGTAAAGGGCGCCTTCGCCTTCCACCCTGGCCAGACAATCCACCTTGATGACCGTCGTCCGGCCGGTCTCTGTCTGCGTGCTCATCTCCGCTCCCTTTCTTCGCTCACCTGGCGGAATTGCCAGGACCAGGCATTGAACATGCGGAACGCCCGCATGATGTCGCGGTCGGCGTGGCCCTGCGCCTCGAAGCGCCCGGCCAGAGCTGTGGGATTGGGATTTTCCATCGGTCCGAAGCACCCGTAACAGGCGCGATGATACGCCGGACAGATTGCGCCGCAACCCGCTTGCGTCACCGGGCCCAGGCAGGGCAGACTGGCGCTGACGGCGAGGCAGACGTTGCCCCGCCGTTTGCATTCCATACAGACGCTGTAGGTGGGAATATTGGGCTTCCTGCCGGCAAGCATTGCTCCGATCAGTTCCACCAGGTGCAATTTATTGATAGGACATCCCCGCAACTCAAAGTCCACCGGAACATGTTCGGCAACCGGAGTAGACATCTTCAGCGTGCTGATAAAATCGGGCTTCGCATAGACGAACCGCACGAATTCACCAACGTCTTTCCAGTTCCGCAACGCCTGTATGCCTCCGGCGGTGGCGCATGCCCCGATAGTCACAAGGGTCTTCGATTCGCGGCGGACCCGCTGGATGCGTTCCGCGTCGTGGTGAGTGGTGATGGAGCCTTCCACCAGGCCGATATCGTAAGGTCCTTTCAACATCCTGCGGCTCGCCTCCGGAAAGTAGGCGATTTCAACAGCGTTCACCAGGTCCAACAGCGAGTCTTCCAGCTCCAGCAGGCTTAACTGGCAACCGTCGCAGGACGCGAATTTGAAAATGGCGATTTTCGGCTTCATGCCCGTGTCAGAGTTCATAACGGTCCAGCCACGGCCGCATCTCCGGGTAGGGGAAGATCGGCCCGTCTTTGCAGATGAAGTGCGGCCCCATCTGGCAGTGGCCGCAGAAACCGACCGCACACTTCATGTTGCGCTCCATCGACAGGTGAATGTGCCCGGCCGGCATACCACGCGTTTCCAACTCCCTCACCACGTAGCGCATCATCAGTTCCGGCCCGCAGATGAATGCCGTCGTCTGGCCCGGTTGAAGGCGGATGAAGCGGAACAACGTGGTTACCACGCCCACATGCCCGCGCCAGTTCACGCCGCCATAGTCGACCGTGGTCAACACCTGAGTATCGGGCAGATACGACCACGCGGAGAGTTCCTTTTTGTACAGAAGATCCCTGGGGCCGCGCGCGCCGTAGAGAAGAACGAGCCGGCCATAGTCGCCTCGCTGCCTCAGAATGTGATAGATTGCGGGCCGCAGCGGCGCGAGACCGATGCCCCCGGCGACAATCAATATATCGCGGCCACGCGCGGACGCCAGCGGCCATTGTGTGCCGAAAGGCCCCCGCACCCCCACCGAATCACCCGGCTTGCGAGTAACCAGCGCGTAGGTAACCTGCCCGACCGAACGCACCGTGTAGACCAGTTCACCGGGCTTTTCCGGATCACCGCTGATCGAAATCGGCAGTTCGCCGGCCCCAAACAGATACAACATGCTGAACTGGCCCGGACGAAAGCGCGGTAGATCGACCCCGTTGCCCGATTCCATCGCCAGCGTGAAGGTATCGTGCGTCTCTTTATCGACTCGCGCGACCCGGGCAGCGAGCGGAGTCATTACGCTCGCCGCCGTCATATCATCTTGCTCCCGACCGGTTTGAAAACATCGAGCAGTTGCAGGCGTGTCGCTTGCAGACGCTCGGCAACGACACCCAGCACGTTTTTCATCAGGCAATAGCCAAATTCGCTATCGGCGTCGCAGGCGCCACGCAAACGTACGCCATCAAAAGCGAGTGCGATCACCGGTTCGAGGCATCGTGCCTGAAAACACTTTCGCGCCGGAGAAAGCAGCGACGACCAGCCCAATTCCTCGCCTTCTCCTACGACTTGGATTCGAAACGTCCGCGCCGGCGCCTGCACTTCCAGAGCGACCTTCCCAGACAGCAGCAGGTAGAAAAAGCCGGACTCGTCCCCTTCACGAAAGATGAATTCGTCCTGTTTGAACTTCACCTCAAACGCCATGGACGCCAGCCGGTCCACGTGGTGAGGCAGCATCCCCACAAGGAAGGGGTGTTTTGCAAGTGTACCCACGAGGGTCTGCGTTTCCATTTCCCAATACCTCCTCCTCAGCCAGCGCCGTCGCTTGCCGCAGGAGCGGCTGTCCCGCGCAGGGCGGCGATCTGTTCGGTAACATCAATGCCGGCGGGGCACCACGTGATACAACGGCCGCATCCGACACACCCAAAAGTTCCAAACTGGTCGACCCAGGCAGCCATCTTATGAGTCAGCCACTGCCTGTAGCGGGACTTCGGCGAGAGGCGCACGCTTCCGCCATGGATATAAGAGAAATTCTGGGTAAAGCAGGAATCCCACTTCCGCCACCGTTCGGCCCGCCGGACCGGTACATCCGTGCTGTCTTCGACGGTGACACAGAAGCAGGTTGGGCACACCATGGTGCAGTTTGCACACAGGAAGCACTGCGCGGCTACGCGGTCCCACTGTGGATGGTCGAAACTCTCGTAGAGAAGTTCCCGAAGACCTTCCGTCGCCACCTCTCTTTTAAAGGCTGCTTTGGAGCGGTCCATCGCTTCGTGCAGTGCCGCCATTATTTCCTTGGTAACTTCCCCGGGATTCAGGACCGCAAGCACTCCCGAACCTTCCGAAGTGCCTGCTTCGGCAACGAAAACGTGCTGGTTGTCCGAGACAATCTCGGTCAGCAACAGGTCGAATCCGCCGCCCGCTTCCGGACCACCGCCCATTGACGTACAAAAACAGGTGGGCGCAGGCTCGGTGCAGTTCACCGCCACGATAAAAATCCGGCGGCGCGCCGCGACATATGCCGCATCGGGATACCGGTCTTCCGCAAGGACGCGGTCGAGGATGCTGAGCGCACGGAGCTCGCAGCTTCGCACACCAACAAAGGCGAGCTTGGGCGCAGGCGCGGGATTGTCGAGAATCCGGAATACGCCGTTCTCCCGCTCGGCTCGAAACAGACGCAACTCCGGCGGATGTAGAAAGCGCTTTAGACTATCCGCGCCGGGGACATACCCGAATAGCGCATCATCCTTCCGCCTTTTCAGACGGCAGGATGCCCGTTCCTGTTCGCTGGTCCATCCGGAGGGCAGTTCTTTGCAACCTTTTATGTAGTCGTACTGGATTGTTCCATTCCGGATGGTGGGGCCGACGATTTGAAAATCATGGGATTCAAGGACAGAGAAGAGCTGTTCGAGGGCCGCCGGATTCAGAGTAAACTGCTTCCGCATTGCAGCTTTGGCCGTCATGATAACCGCCGTGCCACAGGGTTAGCACTTGACGTGCCACAGTTAAGCAACTAAAAACACAGACGTTTCCTTATCCGAAAAACATGATGGGTGAAATCACACGATTTTCAGATCTTTTTATCGCCAATTGACGCACCTGCTCCCTTGTGCCGCGCACAGTCACTCAACGCTCCAACTCCAACGTGATCAATACCAATTCATGCGCGCGGGGAGAATCCTTATCTTTTGATACTTCAATTCGCAGTTCCGCCTCCCCGGCAATCGTCCCGGCCGCCACCGCGCGGAACTGTTCCATCAGGTATTCGGGACTGACACCGGCCAAAGCGCCAATCGAAATTTCCACGGCCTTCACGGTGGACGCATTGTTTTCCTCAGCCAGTGCTACCACCTTGTCGATCAAACTGGAGATCAGGGATGATTCGTGCACGCCGCGACCTCGTCTATCCCGTCGATAACATCCGTAGCGGCATTACTCCGCGATCCTTGCAGTCGACGGCATTGTAGGTGTCCGTACTGAATGGCTTTGTTAATGGTGGATTCGAAGGGGCTGGACATCAGCACAAACTGCGCCGGTGTCGCAGTTGGGATCGCCATGGCAACCTTCGATCGCAAGAAAGCACGTGGCGTGCCAGAGCAAATTAACCACTTCCTCGCGGTCATCACTCAGAAAAATTTGTTATTACCGCAGCACTTGTGATCGCACTACGCACGTGAGCGGGTGGCCGTTAACGCATTGGACGGAGAGAACGGGGTGAAATAACACGATTTATCGATCCGGGTTCCGCTAATTGACCCACCTATCGATCCGCCCCGGCTGTCCGCCGCCTTTTTTCATATTCTTCGAAGCGTTCGCGGTATTCTTCGAATCCTGGACGTCCCATCAACCCATAGGTGAACTTCTTTCCGAGTTCGACTCCTTCCTGATCGAAGGCGTTGATGTCGAGTAATTCGCCCGCAAACGCGGTTTCAAATTCCATGAATTGCAGGAAAGCGCCAAGGTGTTCTTCGTCAATCCGGTCGAGGGTGAAGGTGCAGTTTGGGCGCCCATTTCCGGTGAGAGCCGCCGCCGTGGAAACGCGCTCGGCCTGAATCAATTTCTCCAGGCTCTGTCCGGCCAGAGCATCGAAAGCTTCCAAGCCGGTACCGTTTCTCGGGATCCTGCCCGCGTCCGGAAACCTGCCGGCGGCCCAAAAGGAGAAGACTTTATCGTTCGGTCCTTCCATGTACAACTGGACCTGCGAGTGCTGGTCTGTGGTTCCGAGCGCCGCCACCGGCGTCTGACCGGTGTGGACGGCCTTGCCTTTACGATTTCTGGCTTTGCCGAGCGATTCCGCCCATAGCTGCCGGAACCAGAAAGCCAGCCCCCAGAGCCGGTTCGAGTAGGGGAAAGCCACCTGAATCGTTTTGCCTTTCCGGGTCAGGAGGAGGTAGTGAAGCAGTGCTGCTCTCAAGGCCTGATTTTCGGCCAGGTCCTCCTGCCAGCAGGAGTGCGTCATGGCGGCAGCGCCTTTCGACAACTTTCGAATATCGATCCCGATCAGTGCCGCCGGAACCAACCCGACCGGCGACAACACACTGAAACGCCCGCCGACGTTATCAGGGATATGAAATGTCCGGTAGTTCTCCGCGGTCGCAAGCTTTTTCAGGTCACCTTTACCGGCCGATGTGACGGCCAGGATGCGCCGGTTCGCTTTCTTGCCCAGTTTCCGCACCATCCAATCGCGGATCACCAAAAACGTGGCCACTGTTTCGGCTGTACTACCCGATTTCGCGATGACCACCACCAGTGTCTTCCTGGGATTCATCGAATCGAGAGCCGCTGCGATAAAGGACGGATCGACGTTATCGAGAATCACAAGGCGGGGGAAATCCGCCGAGTACTCACCCTGTACCGGGTGCGGACCGCGCATGGCGTTGTCGAGCGCCCATGCGCCCAGGGCGCTACCCCCGATCCCGACGACGCACACGGTATCGTAGGAGCCCCGCATTTCCTCCGCAAACCGGCGTATTTCCTGAATCGTGTCTTTTTGAAACGGCAGGTGAGGAAATCCGTAAAGACCCTTTTCGCTCAATTTGCGGAAGCCGGCTAGCGCGTCTTTAGCCGCCCCGCCAGCGCCGCCGATCTCCCGGGCCGTGAGCCCGTTCTTTTCGCCCACCATACTGGCGAGCATATTCGTGTGGTCGAAATGAATACTCATGATGTATTTTACTGGCCTGTGTTTTCCCGTTAGAAGCGGGTCCGCTTCCCCGGAAACGGAGTCGCGCGCGTGAGTAAGCGGTTTTCGTCCTACAGCCGGTAGCTGGGAAACGTGCCGGAAATGTGATCCTGCCAAGCCAGGCTCTCTTCATCGCCCAGCGCCCACAGAATGCCCAGTCCTCCTGCCAGTATGGCAAGGCAGGTACCCCCCAGTCGAGCCCATCGTTGCTTTACCGTCGGCCGGCGCCCGTCAAAGTTCAGCAGTGTGAGGCCGGTCCAGTTCATTCCCGGGGTCTCTTTTCGCGCAATGCAGCAGATGGCGCTATAGAAGAAATAGAGTAGCGCCGGAACCGCAAACAGCACGGGGACGGTCTGCTTCGTAAAACGGAGTTCTCCTCCGGCGAAATAGTACATCGACGTCACAACACCACTGGCAATTACCACAATGCTGAGATCGAGTGCCACCGCAAGCAACCTGTGCACTAGCGAGGCCACCGGCGCATCACAACACACCTCAGCTTCGATGGAGGTCCGCAAAAGCCTGGCCGGCGGAGCAGCCGGAGCAGAAAAATCGAATCCTTGCTGCGGCCCGGCTTCGAGCGCAGGCCGCCTCGGCCGTCTCGCGGCGACCTTGGCCGCTTCGCGCCGCCTCGCCCGTCCACCTGCGGCAAAATCTTCGAGTTGCACTACACGCGGACTTCCAAACAAGCTGCGTTGCACAGGAGCCGTGCGGCCTTCCATGCGAACGCTAACCTCAGACCGTTGATGCGCGGGGTTGGGCGGCACCTCTACCTTCACCTGAGTTTGCAACTCCGGCGCGGCGGCCGAGCGGATCGGATACAGGTTCGGAGCGGGCCGCGCGGCCGCCAATTGGAGACGGCGCCCGCATCGCTGGCACCGATGCTCATCCTCATCGTTCCAGACACCACAATAGCGGCAGTTCATTGGCAGTTACCTGTCTTATCCTCACCTTGCGGCGTGTTTCGCATCCATGCTACGGTTTTCGATTGAACCTCCGAGCACGTCCGCCGCACGTCAGGCTTCTACCTTTACGTAACATAATTGGCCGTATTTGTCACGAAATTTTGCCGTTTGCCTCAATTCCCGCACTTTTGGCAGCCTGTGCCATGCCCGTTTTCGCACAGCCGGCAGCCCCACCCCCGCCTCCCGCACGCGCGCCGAATCCAGACCTGCCCGGACGCGAATATATTTCAGTGCAGGCCATTACGCAGGAAGCGGAGGGTCAGGTGTACAGGCTTCGGGGCGCGGCCAAGCTCGAAACGACGGAGGTGTTGCTGAAAGCCGATGAGATCGACTTTGACGAAGCTGCGCAGTACGCTGAAGCCCGTGGCAATGTTCATTTCATCAATTTTGCGGGCGGCGAGGAACTCTTCGCCGACAAAGTCGAATATTACATCGGCGAGGAGCGGGGAAAGTATTACAATGTCCGCGGATCATCGCCCGCAAAAATTGAGGCCCGGCCGGGCGTTCTCACCACGACAAACCCGTTTTCGTTTCAGGCGCGGTGGGCTGAACGCATCAAGAATCGCTACATCCTGCACGACGGCTTCATAACGAACTGTAAGCTGCCGCGGCCCTGGTGGACACTGCGCGGGCCGAAGTTCGACATCATCCCCGGCGATAGGGCTATCGCCTATCAATCGGTTTTCCGTGTCAGGTTCCTGCCGATCTTCTACACACCGGTTTTTTACAAATCGCTGGAGCGCCTGCCACGCCAGAGCGGATTCCTTACACCCAACATCGGCAACAGCTCGCGGCGAGGGAAGATGCTTGGCATCGGCTACTACTGGGCCATTAACCGCAGCTACGACGCCATGTACCGCGGGCAGTACTTCACACAGCGCGGATTCGCACACAATGTCGATTTTCGCGGGAAACCCCGCGAAGGGACGGACTTCAACTTTGTCCTCTATGGTGTGAACGACCGGGGTCTGAAACTGCCGGACGGGGAGCGGCGCAAAGAGGGCGGATACCTGATGGAGTTCGAGGGCCGTTCCGAATTGCCTTACGGCTTTCACGGCCGGGTCGACTTCAACTATCTCAGCTCGTTTGTGTTCCGGCAGGCATTCACGGAGTCTTTCTATGAGGCGATCTTTTCAGAGGTCCACTCCATCGGATACGTGACGAAACACTGGTCCTCGTTCGGCCTCAATATCGTGGCTGACAACAACGAAGTGTTCCAGAGCACTCGGCCCGACGACAAGATAGTCATCCGCAAGCTGCCCGAGATTCAGTTCAACAGCCGGGAACGGCAGGTGTGGACCCGCGGCCTGCCGCTGTGGGTTTCACTCGAATCGAGCGCCGGCCTGATTCGCAGAAAGCAGCCGCTCTTTGAAACCGCGCGGTTCCTGGAGCGCATGAACCTTGCTCCGCGCGTGACAACAGCATTGCGCTGGAAAGGGATCAATCTGATTCCGAGTTTCGGCCTTCACGAAACGCACTATGGCGAGCAGAAGCTCGAACACCCGCAAAACGGACAACTGATCCTCGGGCGCAATATCAACCGCCACGCGCGCGACGTGACCGTCGATCTGGTGCCGCCTCCGCTCGAGCGCGTGTTCAATGCACCGCGATGGCTGGGCGAGCGAATGAAGCATGTCATTGAACCGCGCGCGGGCTTCCGGCACGTCGACGGGGTTGCCGATTTTGGCCGGATCATTCTCTTCGATGAAACGGAACTGCTTTCCAACACCACCGAGGCGGACATCTCTCTGACCAACCGGCTTTTTGTCAAGCGCGGTGTCCACGTGTACGAGGCGGCTAGCTGGCAGGTGTGGCAAAGGCGGTACTTCGACACAGACTTTGGCGGAGCTCTCGTCACCGGGCGCCGGAACGTGGTCTCAAGTTCCGCTCAATTGACCGGGTACGGCTTTCTCGACCGGCCCCGCCGCTATTCCCCCATTGTCTCCGTACTCCGGCTCAACCCGGCCTCCTACCTGGGAGCGGAATGGCGAGCCGACTACGACCCGCTGCACGGCAAATTTACCAATAGTGGACTGGTCGCCGATGTCCGCTTCAAGCAGTACTTCATCTCGGCCGGCCATACGCGGGTAAGTTGCACTCCGGTGGCCGGCTATAGCGGTGAGTTTCCCTGTGAAGATTTCCGCGTGGGCCGAATCTCTCCACCCTCGAACCAGTTGCGCGGTCTCATGATTTACGGCAATGAGGCCCGGCGGGGTTGGATGGCGGCCTTCAGCACCATCTACGACTTCCGCACCAGCAGCATGCAGTGGACGACCACACAGGTCACCTATAACACCGACTGCTGCGGAATCAGCTTTCAGTTCCGGCGGTTCGGTCTAGGCACACGCAGTGAGAATCAATTCCGCGTGGCTTTTGTGGTTGCCAATATCGGATCTTTTGGAACACTGAAGAGGCAGGAGCGGCTGTTCTAAGCCGTTGTTGTTTTTTGATTTCTTTGGCGACGTCTTTGTCGTCACCTACATCCGCCACCAAGTGCTCAGTCCCATGTCGATGTGCGCCGAGGTCATCCGCAAACGGCTGGACTAATGAACATGGCTGGTGTGACCGAAATTCTCCACCAAAGACGGGACGCGATCAATGTCAGCCGTCACTACGCCATGCAGCAGGCCGAATACTGCCGTAACCTGATCTTCCGCGGCAACAAAGTTCCGATATCGGAGAAATTGCGCGGCAATGCGGGCGCACATGGAGCCGTCCTATTCGGAGTTTCTTGGCAGCTCTCATGACGGCAACGGTAACCGGTCGCCGCCGCCAACCGAGCAGGCACACCTGCCGCGTATCAGCCTGCCTCGGGGTGGGCTTTTGAAGGCGTTTCAAACCGCGGATTCCACCACCTGGTGCTCCACCGGCTCAGTTGACGTTACTTCTGGGCTTAACCGCGGCTCATACGCCATCGAAGCCTGGACGTGATCCGCAGGTACGATGGCGCCGCTGGTCAGGTACCATGAACTATTGGTTTCGCTGGCGGGAAAGAAAATTCGATAGCGATTCCACAGAAGGTTCAGGAGGTGGTGATGACGCATCGGGATGCGAACCGGTTCCGTATTCCGGGCCCCCTCGGACACTCGAATACCGCGTCGGGCGTCAGAACGGTGGGTCCACTGGGATTTCAGCCAGTCACTTTCGCCGTACCGTCCAACCTACAGATCAAGGCCGCAAAAAAGCTGAAAATGCCGGCGCCGGCCGGGGACTCGAGGACGAAGCTTGTGCGGGATGTATCCTGGGATCTTTTCAAGAAGGGGAAGGATCCGGCTGTGGCCGACGTGCACCAGGGGCAACTGGCCAATTGTACGCTGGCATCTCTCCTGGGGGCTCTTGCCAATACCCCCAGCGGGCGCAAGCACATCAAAAGCCTGATTGCGGAATACAGTGCGGTTGTAGAGACCGATGTCTCCGCTGTCGCCGGCGAACTCGACAGCGTCCCGGCAGGCAAGAAAATCACCTCCAGCCGTTATTTCGCGGTAACCCTCGGCGGGCAGACGGAAGAGGTTAGCAGCGTATTCTACACCGACGATGCCGATGAAGGTTGGAGCCTCATCTACATGAGCTCCGCTAACGAGGCGCTCTGGCCCTGCTTGATTGAGAAGGCATACGCCCAAAGAGAGGGCAGTTACGGGGCACTGGACTCCGGATCCGGTAAGCAACTGACCTTGAATCAAATCTGGAAGGTGGTGGTGGGTTCGGCGCCGGAAGGGTTCGAAGTCAACAAAAAGACCCCGGTCTCGAAAATCACCTCCACAGTCTCGGCGGCGGGCAGAATTCCTGCTGTTGCGGCTTCGGGGGCCATGTGGCACGGCTTCACCGTACTTGGAATGAAGGGTTCCAAGATCGAGCTGTATGATCCAATGACACCGGGCAAAAAGACAGTTTCGATGGAAGACTTCCGCAATGATTTTTCCGCGATTCTGTACGGCAGCCCGTGATTGCTCCGGTCTCTCAGGCGCGATGGTCCACCGCCGAGAGTTGCACTTCGAGCCCGTCCACGTCGTGGAAATAAATGCGATCGGTCCCACTGGTACGTCTCGGCCTCAACCCCTGACGGTTTAGCTCGGCCATCACCGCGTCCGGCTTGAAATTTTCGATTGCGATGCAGTAGTGATCCAGTCCCGGACGTTCGTTCCGGGATAGCGCCAGAAACTCTTCGCCGGCCCGGAGGAAGCAGCTTGTCTCCGATTCGGAGATCAAAGGAAATCCCAAGTGCTTCTGGTGGAACTCGCGAGAACGGCGAATACCGGTCACACGAAGAGCGATGTGATTAAGTCCCACCCCTTTGAAGGTGGATTCAGCGCGCGCTGGCGCGGCGGCCAACATCAGCGCCGCGAGGCCTTGAACTAGTTGCCTGCGGCCCAGATTACCTCGCTCATAGTTGTCGAGCATCCCCGAGATCATACGCTCCATAAGAGTTTCCCTCCAGGTTGGACTGCTGGCTGGATCATAATCCCCCGCGATCCGCCTTTTTAACACCTTTCGCCATCGTGCGTCCACACTTCTGTACCCGCTACGGCGGCTCTGGCTCTCCCATTGAATTCACAAGGCTGGCCACAGCAATCTGATCGCGGAATGGGCGCAGGAGGCGTTCGCTTCCACGGCATTTCGTCATCGTTGCTGTAGCTGCAAGATTTTCTCCGGTGCGATCGCTTCCAGAAAACTGCGGTCGTGCGAGGCCAGCACAATCGTCCCTGGATACTGAGCCAATGTCTTCTCTAACGCCTCCTGCGCTTCAATGTCGAGGTGATTGGTCGGCTCGTCCAGCACCAGCAGATTTGCTCCGCTGATCAGCAAGCGCACCAGCGCCGCCTTGGCGCGCTCGCCGGCGCTCGCCTCCGCCAGTGGACGGCCGAAGCGGTCCGGACGCACCTTCAGACAGGCCAGCAGCGTTCGCGCCAGTGTGCCCGAACCGCAGAACTGCAAAGGAGTCAATGTGCCGTCCAGGTTCGCTGCATCCTGCGCGTAATACCCGGTCACAACGCGTGCGCCAAACCGCACGGTTCCGGTGCCGGCGGGTTCCAGTCCGAGGAGCACCCGTAACAGCGTCGTCTTGCCCGATCCGTTTGGCCCGGTGATCGCCATCCTTTGGCCACGTGCCAGTTCAAACGTAATGTCCGCGAACAGCGGCTTCTCCAGATAGGACTTTGACAGGTTCGTGACCGCAAGGGCGATGTCGCCGCTGCGACGCACGTCCGCGAACTCGAGGACCGGAATCGGCTGCTCTTCCCAAGGCTTGGTGATCTCGGGTTCGCGATGGACACGTTCTCGCAGTAACCGCGCCGTCCGCGCTATTTTGGCCGCTTTATGCCGGTAAAAGTCGTGGTTGCTGCGCTCGCCCCGCGGCGCGGTTGCCACCTGTACGGCAAGGCGAGAACGCCGTTCAGCAGCTTGCTCAGCGGCGGCCTTCCGGCGTTCGAATGCTTCATAGTTTTCCCAGGACTGCCGCTCCGCCAGCGCCCGCCGCGCGCGGTACGCTTCATAGCTGCTTCTAAACAGCGTCACCTTCCCGCGCTCGATTTCCAATATGCGGTTCGCTACCTTCCGCAACAGCGCACGGTCGTGGGAGACCAGCACGCAGGCGCCGCGCCCGGCAAGTTGGTCTTCAAGCCATTCGCGCGCGGTGATGTCCAGGTGATTGGTTGGCTCATCCAGCAACAGCAGGCCGGCCTCTGTGTGCAATGCGCGAGCCAGGCTCGCTCGCGTGCGCTGCCCGCCCGACAAACTCGATGGCGGCAGGCTCCACTCGGCCGGCGCGAATCCCAGCCCGCCCAGGATACTCCCGGTTCGCGCCTCTGCTGCATACCCGCCAAAAGCCTCATATTCATTCACCAACTCGGCGTACTCACACGGAGCCTCACGTTCCGTCGCGGCCAAACGGACCCGCAGCCGCGCCAGGTCGGGCCGGGCGCCAAATACGTACTCGAACAAGGAGCCCTCCCCCGCAGCGCCATACTGATCCACAGTTGCTGTTTGCAGATTCTTCCGCCGAGCGATCGTGCCGCCTGTCGGCTCCAGCTCTCCGGCCAGGATACGCAGCAGGGTCGATTTGCCTACGCCGTTCGCCCCGACGACCGCCAGGCGGTCTTCCGCTTCGATCGCAAACGTCGCGTCCCGGAATAGTTCAATCGTGGATGGATACCGGAAAGAAAGTCCGCAAACATTCAGTAAAGACATACACTCCTCGCGGCCGCCGTGCGCGGCCATCGGCATAAACTGGAGTTGCCTTTACCGTCTCATAGATGCGGACCGAAGTCCGCGAAACAATTATACGAAATGACAGGCTGGGGATTCCAGCTTATGATACGATCCGTACGATCCGCTCGTTTTTATTAAATATTTCAGGGCGCTTTGCAGGAGAATTAACGTGAATTCCGCTTTACATCGAATTGCAATTGGTGTTATCGCTGTCATTTGTTTCATCGGGATAAATGGTGCGGCCTACGCTCAAATCCTTTACGGCTCGATTGTCGGCAACGTGAAGGACTCGACCGACGCGCCTGTCCCGGGCGCATCGGTATCCATCACGAGCCGTGGAACCAGTCAGACCCGCCAGACCACGACGAATGAAGCTGGCGGCTACAGCTTTCCAACTCTACTACCTGGGAGCTACGACGTTACGGTCGTCAAACAGGGGTTCCAGACTGTTACGCGGAGCGGCGTGGAAGTGACTATCAATTCCGTATCGCGCACTGATGTGATGCTCGAAGTCGGCATTGTGGCGGAGTCCATCACCGTCAGCGAAGGCGCGGCTGCTTTGCAGACCGATCGCGCCGAAGTACGGGCTGAATTACAAAGCCGTACCCTCCAGAACATACCACTGCCGTCCGGACGCAATTACCAGCAAATGTTTGTAGCGATTCCGGGGTTCAGCCCGCCAGCGGACGCATCTTCGATTCCCGGAAATCCGTCACGTGCCCTGCAGGTGAATGTGAACGGCACAACCAGTAATTCGGCTGTAACTCGTATCGACGGCGCCAGCAGCACAAACGTTTTCATGAACATGGTTTCGGCCTATGTGCCCGCGCTCGAATCCATCGAAACAGTCAACGTGGTGACCAATAGCTTCGATGCGGAACAAGGGTTGGCCGGTGGGGCGGCCATCAATGTCCAAATCAAGAGCGGCACCAACCAACTGCACGGTAGCGCATTCGAATATCACACCAACAACAAGCTAAAGGCCAAGCCATTTTTCAGCCCTCCTGGCGAACGGAAAGCCAAATCGATCATGAACCAGTTCGGTGGCACACTCGGCGGTCCGATCCGGAAAAACGAGTTGTTCTATTTCGTCAGCTACGAGGGCACATACAATCACCAGTTTGCGGCCAAGTATCAGACCGTGCCGACAGCAGCTATTAAATCCGGCAATATGTCGGCATCGCCATCGGAGATCTATGACCCGCGCACAGGCTTCTCTGACGGTTCCGGGCGCACCCCGTTTCCAGGCAAACAGATTCCATCCTCGCGCATTGATCCCATCGCAAAGAAGATCGCGGATCTTACACCTCTGCCGACGTATCCTAACCTTCTGACTTCCAACTACTATGCGGGGAAGCCGTTCTATTTCGATCGCAACACGGTTGACAGCAAGATCAATTGGAACGCCAGCCGCAAGCTGAGCATGTACGGCCGCTATAGCTTCTTGAAATTCGACTCGATTGCGCCCCCAACGTTTGGTGACGAACTCGGCGGCGACGCCATCAGCGGCGCCAATGTGGGTCATGGCTTCGGTTTCACACAAAGCCTCACTATCGCCGCAACCTACGTCGCCAGCCCGAACTTCATCGTGGATGCCTATTTCGGCTATACGCTGATGGATAATCATTCGGAGCAGTCCCGGCTGGATGAGAAGGTGGGGCTGGATTACCTGGGAATTCCCGGTACAAATGGCCCGCGCCGGTTCGAAGGTGGTTGGCCTCGATTCAGCATCACCAACTATAGTGTGTTGGGAATTAAGGATGCTTACATGCCGTACCACCGGCATGATTCACAATCGCAGTATGTGGCGAACGGCAACTGGACGCGCGGAACACATAACATTCGCTTCGGCGTGGACGTCTACCGGCCCATCCTCAACCACCTCCAGCCCGAATTCTTTGGCGCCAGTCATGGCGCTCAGGGCGGATTCACGTTCGGCGGCGGTCCGACGCAGGTCCGCAACGGTCCAACTTCGAATCAGTTCAATACCTATTCCGCTTTTCTCCTCGGATTGCCGACCGCGATCGGAAAGATTCTGCAGGTGGATGACCGCTACAGCGTAATCACCATGGCCTATAGCGGCTATATTCGCGATCAATGGCAGTTGTCGCCCAAAGTGACCCTCTCCTACGGTACGCGATACGAGTTCTACCCGATTCCGAGACGCCCCGATCGCGGGCTGGAGCGTTACGACTTCGAGAACAATAAGATGCTGATCTGCGGCGTGGGGGCCGTTGCCGCGGATTGTGGCGTTTCCGTTAGCAACAAGCTGTTCGCTCCTCGCATCGGGGTCGCCTACCGGGCGACAGACACCTTCGTGTTGCGTGCGGGCTACGGGATCACTTATGATGCCCTGAATCTCGCGCGAAACTTACGTTCGAATTACCCCATTATTCTTGTACAGAATCTCACCGGGGTGAATTCCTACCAGCCCGCGGGCTCATTGCAAACGGGGATTCCGTTGATGCAGCCCGTCGATTTCGGCAACGGCATTATCGATGTTCCGGAAAACTATGCCGTGGTTTCCCTCGGGGATAAGTTCGAGCGTGGCTACGTACAGTCTTGGAACTTCACACTTCAGAAAAAGCTGGCGGGCGGATTCACAGCACAGGCCGGTTATGTCGCCACCCGCCAGGTACGAACCATGGGCCATATGGACCTCAACGTGGGACGGGTGGGAGGCGGCAACGCCAGCCGTCCGTTCAATCGGGCTTTTGGACGCAGTACCAGCACCATTTTGATTGCGCCCATCGGCACCACGAAGTACAACTCGCTTCAGACCACGCTCGAACGGCGCTTCAGCGGCGGGTTTCAATTGCAGGCATCGTACACGTGGTCCAAGACCAATGGCATTTGCTGCGCGGACGTCGGCACCGGAAGCCCGTTGATCATGATTCCCGAATACTATGATCTGAACCGCGCCGTTCTGAGTTGGGACCGCCCGCACAGCTTCAGCCTGACCGGTTTCGCGGAATTGCCCTTCGGTCAGGGCCGGCGTTGGTTAACCGGCGGGGTCGCATCCAAACTCTTCAGCGGCTGGCAGGTCAACGGGATGTTCATCGCCTATTCCGGACCGCCCTTCACCGTAACTTCATCCGGCACGTCACTTGATGCCCCGGGCAACACACAGCGCGCCGATTTGGTAAAGCCGGAGGTCAAGAAACTCGGTGGGGCAGGGCGAGGACAATCCTACTTTGACCCGCTCGCTTTCGCTCCGGTGACGCAGCCACGGTTCGGCACCGCAGGATTCAATATTGTTCGCGGACCGGGGTTGGTTAACCTGGACTGTGGGTTGTTCCGCGAGTTCCGGTTGCGGGAAGGGATGCAGATCCAGTTTCGCGCCGAGGCACTGAATGCGACGAATACGCCTCATTTCGGAAATCCCGGCGCGAATGTTTCCAATCTGCAATTGAATCCCGATCGCAGTATCCGCAACCTTGGCGGGTTCACCGAAATCACTTCGGTGAGAGGCACCGGCCGGGAGGGTATCGACGAGCGGGTGTTCCGGCTCGGCCTGCGCTTCAGCTTCTGACGTTCCCGCTGGCGCGCCGCAAACCGTTCATCCCCCGCGGCGCGCCAGCGCAAGAACCCGGCCTTCCTTTGCACCCGGTCTTTTGAGTTCGATGCGATCAGAGTGGAGTTCCACTACTCGTACGCATTCCGCCACGTCGTTTTCCACCAAGCCCCTCATCGTGATGTGGTGAATGCCGTTTCGTTCGGCATAGCCACCGTTGTGATCGTGTCCACACAGGTACGCGGCGGCAGCGGGTTGTGCATCAAGGATGCTCAGAACCTCTTCGTGGTCCCACAACAGGTGTGCGGGTGTGGTGGCTGCCGCCAACACGGGAAAATGGCAGCATACGATGGCTCGTTCGCCGCGTTGGTTGGCGGCCTCTAGTGTTTGCCGCAGCCAGCCCCGCTGTTCCGCCCCTACCGCGCCGTTCCAATCGCGGGCGTTGGGCGCGCGCCGCTCCTGTAAATCCGCAAGCATTTTTTTGCCTTCTAAATGTTGCGGACTTTCTTCCGGCCAGCCTCCCTTGACGCTCACATACATTCCATCCAACACAATGAAGCGCCAGCCGGGACGCGCAAACTCGTAATAAGGGCGCTTCATTCCAAAGCGGCGCAGCACAGAATTACGAGGCCCGAAAAAATCGTGGTTGCCGAGAACGTGATACTGCGGGCGGGGGAGATGGCTGAAGAGGATCAGGACACGGCTGGCGTTCTCTGCACCGCCATCCACCAGGTCGCCCAGGTGGATAACAAAATCCGGGTTCTGATGGCGAAGCTGCCCGATGAGGTTCTCAAGCTTCGCCAGCGATTTGCGATAGAGCCGCTTGCCCGCGTTTTCCTGATCGGCGTACTGGATATCTGCAATGGCGACGAACCGTACTTGCGCCGCCGCATCGGCTGCCCTCATCTGCGAAGTGGCCATCGCGGGAATAGCCGCTTCCAGAAAATTCCGTCTGCTAAGCATCCATGGCAGTCTATCGCGAATCAGCCGTGCCGCAACGTGAACGCCGGGTCTGCTAGTGCCGCCCTCTTTACTGGCGGTAAGGCAGTTGATGGCGCATGTGAGCGGTGTTGGCCCGATGGCGGGAACAGCGGCCAACGTTCCCGGCAGCGAAGTACGGCTGGATCCTGTTGAGCGTGGCAGTTGAAGCAACGGCGGACCAGGCGTTCCTTCCGTTCACGGGCAGAAGATCCCGGAGCCGCTGGAGACCGGCAGGCCGGCGAACCCAGCATGGCTGCCGGCCACGACGGCGAGTTGCTGGGCCTACTCCGGGCGTCCCGGATCGTCATGCTATAATCGAAAAGTCAATAAACACCCCGCATCAGGACCTAGAATGCCTAAGCTGAAAACACACAAGGGTGCGTCCAAACGTTTCCGCAAGACGGGGACAGGAAAGCTGGTTCGCAATCATTCGACTGCCCGGCACATCCTGACTTCGAAGACGCGGGCGCGCAAACGCAGGCTGCGCAAAGACACAGTTGTCAGCGATGCCGATTCCCCAAAAGTGATGCTGATGCTGCCCTATTAGGCGGCAGCGGCAGGAATTGTGCGGACAGTGCGCGGGGCACGTGCCTGATCCGCCAAATACAAATCGTTATAAGGAGCGACAAACGTGCCGAGAGCAAGACGTGGTACCAACCGGAGAGACTCGCGTAAAAAAACATTGGCGCGCGCATCCGGTTTCTTTCTCACCAAGAGCAAGCTGCACCGCGCGGCGCAGGAAGCGGTTGAAAAGGCCCTGCGCTACGCATATATTGGCCGTAGGCGGAAGAAGCGTGACTTCCGGGCATTATGGGTCGTTCGCATCAATGCCGCCTGCCGTGAAGCCGGTATGTCCTATAGCAAATTTATTGGCGGCCTGAGAAGTGCCGGAATCAACCTCAACCGGAAGATGCTCGCCGATATGGCCATCTCCGACGAGGCCGGATTCCGCACGCTGGTTGAGAAGGCCAAGGCCGCCTCAGCCAGAGCGGAATGATGGAAGATCTACTGCGCATGGAAGAGACGGATTCGTTAGCGGCCCTGGAGGAGCGCATCCTTCGGGCCGTGGAAATGGTCAGCACGCTCCGCGAAGAGAAACAGGCGCTTCAAAAGGAACTCGAAGATGCACTGGAGGCGAAGGAAGCCGCCCGCCGGGACGCTGATCAGGCACGGGCGGACGCCGCGCGTCTGAACGGGGAGGTCGCCTCACTACAAAGTGAGCGCAAACAGGTGCGCACGCGAATCGAGAAGCTGCTCGGACAGATGGATCTGCTGAGCAACACCTGACACGGAGCACTGTGCCCGGCAAGAACACGGTTCGGGTAACGATCTTCAACCAGCCCTATACGCTGCTGGCCGCGGGAGATGCCCGCGAGACCGAGGAACTCGCTCAACTGGTGGACGAGTTGATGTCCAGAATTGCCGCCAAAGGGGGGAATGTCGACTCTACCCGTGCCGCGGTGCTGACCTGTCTCCACCTCGCAGACCGTACACGTACGCTCGAGCGCGAACTGGAAGCCTTGCGGCGGCGGGTGGATGAAAAAGCCCAACACCTTTCCTCGCTGCTTGGGCAGGCGGTGGAGGAAAAGCCCGAAAGCTGAAACGCGCGGCACTCAGCTTGAAAACCGAAGTTCAGCTGCAGGTGAGCGTGCCATCCCCGGCCGGGATGGCCGCGGTGGGCTAGTCCATTTGTCCTAAAGCCGGGGTGCCTTGACATCGAGGATCCTTTTACTGAACCGCATCCACAATCCGGCGGTACTTCCGAAGAAGTTCGAAGATCACCACGCCTCCAGCCGTTGCAACGTTCAAAGAGTGCTTGACGCCGAGCATAGGGATACGAACCAGAGTGTGGCAGCGATCCAGCACTTCGCGGCGCAGTCCATCCACCTCGTGGCCGAAGACCACGCAGACGGGAAAGCGAGGCGTCCAGTCAAACAGATCGACCGCGTGCAAGCCGGTCTCGACCGCCGCGATCTCCCATTCGCTTTCGATAAGCCGGTCGATGATCCGGAGGGGCTCCCACGCGTACTCCCACTGGACGGATGCTTCTGCGCCCAGAGCCGTCTTGGTGATCGCGGGCTTCGGCGGCGCAGCCGTAATACCGGAAAGGTATAGCTTGTCGATCGCGGCCGCATCGGCGGTGCGGAAGAAAGCCCCGACGTTGTACATGCTCCGGACATTGTCCAGCAGCACCGCAACAGGTAGCGTGGTGATTCTGTCATACGCAGCGGCGGACGCCGTGACCTGATAGGGGAGGCGTTCCATGTCAACGTTGTGGAACTGGCACACCAGGCAGCACGGAAGCGGGAGGTTCGTTGAAGTACAGTGTCACATCCACTGTCTTTCCCGCCTCGTCAACCTTGATCTCGTGCCGCGTACTTCTCAAGTTGTCGAGAACACCGTCCTCGCGGATGCGCCCCAGAAAATGAGCCGGGTAATCGGCGTTGAACGGCTGGCCGGGTTTCATAGCCCAGAGTTTTCGGATGGCGGGTTCGGTGAGAATATCCAATCCTTTGATAGCCAGGTTGCCGAAAACGTAACGGGGACCGGGAGTGACATGGATGACGAGATCGACGACTCTTTTCTCGTGATCGACATGACGCTCAATGGCCGCTGAAGATAGCATGTGTCCCTGCCGCTTCAAGGCATCCACAATGCGCTTCCGCCCCTGCTCGATCTGGTCGAAGTCAGCAAGGTCACCTATCTTGAACGCACCCGCTTTCAGCAGGTCGCCCGCCGGGATCTCTCCGGGCGCATCGATCTTCACCGAGCCTAACCCGTAAGTGTTTCCCTCGTCAACACCAACCGTGACCACCAACCCCTTGACATCCTGCGCGGGCATTGTCGAGATCTTGGGGAAAGCTACGTCCACGCGGCCACGAGCCTCATACAACGGCCGTACATTCGCATCGAGCAGTTGCCGAAACCGGGTCTCGCGATAGACCGTTCCCACGGCAACGCTGGCCATCGTATTCTGCAAGGTCGTTGTGGGAATGACACTGTTGCCCGTAAAGCGAACTTCAGCGACCGTTGGCGGCGCTTTCGCGGGGCGGAATACGATCTCCAATTTGCCGGGCTCATCGGACACAATCCGGGAGGCGACTTCTTCGGGCATCCCTCTGCTTGAAAGGTACTGTTCGATCCTGCGCGCGTATCGCTGCAACATCTTGTCCGTGGCGGGTATCCGGCTTGCGAACAGAGGCTCGGCCCGCTCCAGCGCCTTCTGAATCTCGGTCGCAGGGATGGGAAGATCCTCGAAACGCACCGGGTACATAGGCTGCACCTCAGTCACTTCAAATGTCGCGTCATAGCCTTTCCCGCTGCCGCCGGGTTCGAAGCGATATCCGACGGACTCAAATGCGCCGGTGCCGAGAAGCCTGTCGCGCGCCGCCTCAAACTTCGCCTTCCCTGCCCTTTCTCCAATCTTGAGCCCGGTCACTGCCAGGATCTGCGCCGGCTCAAACACTTCGTTGCCCGTGACTTTCAATGTTTCGATCGGCCATTCGGCGGGAACATTGGCTGGCGCGGGTGCGGGCGGCCGCGATTTCCGCTTGCGCGCGGCCTGCGGATGAAGCATGACAGCGGCGAGCAGCATCAGGGGGATTAACCGGTGCAGAGCCATATCTCAGTTGGACGTCCCTTAGATCTTGCGGTTGCGTTTCATCAGAAGTTGATAAAATTGTGGGTGTTCTATGCCAATCTACGAGTATCGCTGCCAGGAGTGTGGAGGCAAGTTTGAGAAACTGGTCCGCCGTCCGGGAAACGGTGACATTACATGTCCCTCGTGCGGCAACGCCGAAGTGACGCAGGAGTTGTCAACCTTTGCCGCGCATTCCGGTGGAAAGCAACCCACGAACCTTCCGATGTGTCCGTCCGGGGGAACTTGCCCCACGCCTGGCGCCTGCGGTCTGAATTGACGCAACCCACGCAATGTGCAGGAACATCAGGACGCTCTTCAACTTCGATCCGCCCGTCACGGAAGAAGAGATTCGGGCGGCTGCGCTTCAGTTTGTAAGAAAGATCAGCGGATTCAGTAAGCCATCGAAAGCGAACGAAGCCCCGTTCCTGACCGCCGTGGATGAGATCGCGAGCATCTCGACTCGCCTTCTCCATTCGCTCGAAACGCACGCGGCCCCGAAAGACCGCGAGGAAACGGCCGCGCGAGCAAGAGTCCGATACGCGAAACGATCCGGCGCCTGAGACAAAATGGGCAGGCTACGACCCCTCGGCGATTCTGGTGATACCTCTAGAGCCACGATATTGGAACTCAGGGACCGGAAATCAATGGGGGGGGGAGGACACGCATAAGTCCTGCCTGCGCGGAGTAATATTCCACGTTGCCGGAAGGATATGTGGTTTCAGTAAAGTCCGGTTGCAAAATTGTAGTGCTGGTTTAACTTCGATACTCTGGGCTTTTCGAATTGTCATTGCATACCATTCGAGTTCACAATGTCACGCGCCAGACTATCCTGGCGGAATACGCTGCTGTTGCGGACACCAGCAGCAAGCGCCGCACGGGCTTGCTGAAGCACGACGTTCTACCTGCCGGCGAAGGATTGTGGATTGTCCCCTGCGAGGCAGTTCATACGTTTTGGATGAAATTCCCTATCGACATCGTATACTTGAGCCGGAAACGCAAGGTCGTGAAGGTGGCCAGAAGAGTCGTTCCATGGCGCGTTTCGATTTGCCTTCGGGCCCATTCGGTACTGGAACTGCCGGCTGGTACGATCGAAGCGACGAAAACGGCTCGTGGCGATATGCTGGAGTTCACACCGGTAAGCGGCACTTGAGAGCGTGTTGAAAAGTGCAGAAAGCCGCTTGCTGGCGCGCAGCCCCGTCAGAGCCGCGACCGCGAGGAGTGGTGGCTGCAAGTATGAAGGGTGTTAACAATGCGCAATTTGAAAGAAGGCAGTAGCGGCCCGGATGTCGTACGCCTGCAGGAACGGCTCAAGCAACTCGGCTTCAATCCGGGTGCGATTGACGGCCAATTTGATACCGGTACGGAGGCGGCGGTGCTGGCATTTCAGCACAGCAAGGGCTTGCTGGCGGACGGCATCGTGGGTCCGAGAACGTTCCGCGCTCTCGGGCTGGATCTGGAAGTGGTTATTCCCAGCGTCATTCCCGCTGTAACCGTTGCCGTTGTGTCGCGCATGTTCCCTGTCACTCCCATCGACAACATCAAACACAATCTTCCTTTCGTGCTCGACGCGCTGGTGAACACGGAACTGGTGGATCGCAAGATGGTGTTGATGGCGCTATCAACCATCCGGGCGGAGACCGAGAGCTTTCAGCCGGTGAGCGAAGGGTTGTCGCGCTTCAACAGTTCTCCCGGAGGCCGGCCATTCGACTTGTACGATTTTCGCCAGGACCTTGGAAATCAGGGTCCGCCGGATGGTGAGCGTTACAAAGGACGGGGATATATACAGCTCACTGGACGGTTTAATTACGGCAAGTACGGGCAGTTGATCCGTTTGGGCAATCGCCTGTTGGAGGAACCGGAGTTGGCCAACCAGCCGGAAATTGCCGCCAGTCTGTTAGCCAGTTTCCTTAAGGACAAAGAGATTCCTATTAAGCAGGCCTTGCTTGAAGGGGACTTACGAAGGGCGCGAAGGCTGGTGAATGGCGGCGCCCACGGCGTCGACCGTTTCATCGACTCTTTCGAGACCGGACTCAAACTGATCCCGGAACAACTCGGCGTAACCGCGCCCGCCAGAGCCTAGCTCATTGTTGCGGAAAGGAATGTCAGGACGCCGGTGCTATGATCTCCGATTATGATCTTTCGAGCGGCCGTCATCCTTCTCTGTTTAGTCCAGTTCGTCCGTCCGGCCGTTCCCACTCCGGAGGAACACCTGGGTTATAAGCCCGGCGCTGATTATAAGCTGGCTGATTATTCGGACATCATTACCTATTTCCAGAAACTGAGCGCATCGAGCGACCGGATTCGCCTGGTCGAATTCGGAAAGTCGTCTCATGGAAAGCCGACGTATGTCGCGTTCATTTCCTCGGCCGAAAATCTCCGTCAACTGGAGCGATACCGGGATATCTCACGCCGACTGGCGCTGGCTTCGGTTAGGGATGAGGAGGCGCAACGGCTGGCATCCGAGGGCAAGGCGGTGGTGTGGATCGACTCGGGTCTGCACGCGACGGAAGTGGCGCCCGCTCAGCACGCGCCGGAACTTGCCTATCGCATGCTGACAAACGAGGATGCGGAAACGCGGCGCATCCGGGAAAACGTGATTCTCATGCAGGTGCCGGTTATCAATCCCGATGGCCTGGACATGGTTGTCAAATGGTATCGGAACAACGTGGGAACCCCTCATGAACTGGCGCCCCTGCCATGGCTCTATCAGAAGTACTCGGGGCATGACAACAACCGTGACTGGTTCATGCTGAACCTTCAGGAGACACGAAATGTAACCCGGCTCCTGTTTCAGGAATGGTTCCCGCAGATTGTATATAACCAGCATCAGCAACCGGCGTTTCCCGCTCGCATCTTTGTGCCTCCTTACGCCGAACCGTTGAATCCGAACATCCCCGCTACCGTGATGGAAGGCATTAACGCGATTGGCGCCGCCCTTTCGGAAAGATTTGCGCGCGAAAACAAACCCGGGGTGCTTTCCTATTTCGGCTACGACGGCTGGTGGAACGGCGGCCTGAGATCGGTACCGGCTTTTCATAATATGCACGGCATTCTGACTGAAACGGCAGCATATTCCTATGCCACTCCCCGCGAATATGACATAAAAGAACTACCGGAGCGGTTCGGGAACGGGATGCCGACAAAGCACCCGACGATCTTTTATCAGCGCCCGTGGATGGGCGGCAAATGGACCGTTCGTGATGCGATCGAATACATGCTGACCGCCGATTGGGCTATCCTCCACCACGCCGCCGCGCGCTACTCGGAGTTTCTGCTGAAGAGTTACCAAATGGCGCGGGCGCAGATCGAGGCCGGCGCGCGGGGCGAGCCGTTCGCCTACATTGTTCCGGAGGAACAATGGGACCGCTCGAGCGCCCTGGAGATGATCAAACGTCTCGCTGCGGCTGGAATAAGGATCCAGCGGGCCAAGGCGCCGTTTCAGGCGGGTGGAAAGCCGTTCTCCGAAGGCGCTTACATATTGCCGGCAGCCCAACCATTTCGTCCCTACCTGGTGGACCTGATGGAACCGCAGCGATATCCGGAAATCCGCACCGGCAGCGGCGGTCCGACGAAGCGGCCTTATGATATCGCCGGCTGGACTCTCCCGATGCAGATGGGTGTAGATGTGCGGCGGATCGAAAAACCGTTCCAGGCGCAAATGGTTCCGGTGGAGACTGTGCCGGAACCCGCTCCAAGTCTCGACCAGCGGGAGAACTCTTCCTTTCTCGCTATTGCAGAGCTGCTAAACCGGAACACGAAAGTCCGCCGCGCGGCGGACGGTGCGATTCTGGTCGAGGGCCAGTCGCCCACGGGCAGCTTCTCGAAAGCCTCCTGGGAGCTTCGCAAACCGCGAGTGGCATTATACGAACCCTGGACTGCCAACATAGACACCGGCTGGACGCAATGGATGCTCGACACGTACAAGATCGAACATACCCTGCTGCACAACGAAGGCATCCAGAAGGGCGGCCTGAACACCGAATTCGATACGATTCTCTTCGCCTCCCAGAGCGCTGCTTCCATTTTGCATGGTACGCGCGAGGGGGAGAAGGCCGTTTCTCCCCCGCCGAGCTTAGGGGAAGCGGCGCAAGACATCTCACAGCAAAGACGCGAGTACGCGGGTGGAATTGGAATAGCCGGACTCTATCAATTGGATTCCTTCGTTAGAAACGGGGGCACGCTGATTGCGCTGGACGCCGCCGCAGAACTGCCGGCCCACTATTTCCCGCTGCCGGTGCGCAGCACGATTGCCGGTTCCCGTGGGTCAGACGGCTACTACTGTCCTGGCTCACTATTGCGAATCACCGTGGATAACACCAACCCCATCGCATTCGGGATGCCCGAGAGCGCCATCGCGTTTTCAAGCGGCGGCCATGCGTGGGATATTACGCTGCTGCCTGAATACAATCGCGACAGCAGACGGGTCCGGTCTGTCGCGAGGTACGCGAAGTCCGGCCTTCTTGCCAGCGGCTGGCTGTCTGGTGAAAAGGCAGTGTTGGGGAAAGGGATCCTGGTGGAGGCCCGGCATGGCAATGGCAAAGTCGTGCTCTTCGGCTTCCGGCCCCAATTTCGCGGGCAGCCTTTCGGAACGTTCAAGTTCCTGTTGAATGCGATCTATTTCGGCTCGGCCCGAAAACTCGATTGACAGACGATCAGACGGATTTCACCGGGTTCCGCAGCACGCCGATGCCTTCGATATCAATCTCGACGATGTCACCCGGGTTCATCCTGGAGGTCTGGCCTGGAGTGCCCGTGTAAATCGCATCGCCCGGGTTCAACGTCACGGCACGGCTGATCCAGCTTACAATCGCCGGCCCGTCGAAGAGCAGGTCTGCGGTGTACTGCTTTTGCACGACCTTGCCGTTCAGCCGGGTCTGAAGCAGGAGCTTACCGTAATCGAGCCCACGCGCAATGCACGGACCCATCGGCGCGAACGTATCGGCGCCCTTGGCCCGCCACCATTGCATGTCTTTGTCAGGTCCGCCCTGCCAGTCGCGCTCGCTCACGTCGTTTCCGCAGGTGACGCCGAAAATCGCCTCACGCGCTTCGTCGATGGACGCCTTGCTCACGCGCTTGCCGATGATCAGGACCAGCTCGCCTTCGTAGTGGACATTCTTCGCACCCTCAGGGATGATGATCGGATCACCGGGATTCTGGAGCGCGGAGATGGGCTTCAAAAAAACCTCGGGGCGCTTGGGGACGGGCTGGTTGCCAATGTGGCTTCTGTAGTTCAAACCGACGGCGAGAAGTTGCGGCGGCTGGCAGGGATAGAGCAGCTTGACACCGGAAAGATCATACTTGGCGCCCGTCTCTTTGTGGCTGCCGAACAGCTCGCCCTTGATTTCACGAATTACGTTGCCATCGAGAATGCCATGGGAGGTTTGCCGCGCTCGCACAAACCGCACATATCTTGTCACGCGGGCCGGGGGTTGAGCGCTCAGGAGCGCCGCCGCGAATGCCGAGCCGAGCACCTGCCTTCTGGTTTGTCGCACCATGTGCACCAGTTTACGGCGAAAGGTGCAATTCAAACAGCCTTATTTCAGATACACGACAACGCCGGGCTGCGACGCAACCCCGGCCGAGGTCAGTGTTACCGGCACTTCTCCCGAAGGCACGTATCCGGCGGGAAGCCTGAGATTAATTTGAAACAAGCCGCTGAAGCCAGGCGCCGGACCTGCAAACAGGATCTCGGCAGGAAGGCCTGCGACGCGCACTTGCGGAGTTTTATCAGACGGGCTGGTCCCGGTGGCGTACAGAGTAAGGATGGAACCTCGTGGCGCAGGATTCGATGCCGAATTCTGCGAGCCGTCCTCGTTCGTGGCTGAAGCCGGCCCGCTGCCACCCGATACCGTGAAGATGCCCGGTGCGCTGCCGGCCACTTCGAGCGTCAGCGAAGCAACAGGAAATTCACCGTCCGAGAGGGTTATCTCCGTTTCGGATCGCCCGCCCAAGTCCGGAACCAATACCTGCAACACGCCTGTGGACGCGAAAAGCACCTGCGCCGGAGTGCCGTCGAAAGTCACCCTCGGCGCTGGGAGGGCCGGGCCGTCCAGGATAGATACGATTTCTCCGGGGGTGACCGGTCCCTCCCGGAGCGACGCCGCATTTACCGCCCGAATTTGTCCCAGCGGCTCAGGCTCAATGGGACCGGTCTCCGAAGCCGGGGTAAGCGTGCGAATGCGATGATTGCTTGAGTCGGAAAACAGAACAACGCCGTCAGGGGCAACCACGATGCCGGAAGGCGCGCTGAGCCGCATTCTGTTACCCGGACCCTCTTCGCCGTTGAAACCCGGCTCTCCGGTTCCGGCGGCGGTCTCAAGAGACCCGTCCGGCTTCCATACCCGGATCACGTGATTGCCCGCATCGGCGATCCAAAGCCGCCCCTCGGGGCCGATAGCAATGGCGGTTGGCAAATTCAGATCCGCTACCTCCCCGTTAATGAGCGTTTCGATAATCCCATTGGGCGCGATGCGGCGAATCCGGTGATTCCCCGTGTCCGCGACAAATACGGCGCCGGTTGAATCCACCGCAATCGCGGCAGGAGCTGTCAGTTGCGCCTCCGCGGCAGCGCCTCCGTCGCCGGAGAACCCCGCTATGCCGGTGCCCGCGATCGTGGTGATTCTGCCGTCCTCGCCGATGCGGCGGATGCGATGATTGCCTGAATCCGCGATGAGGAGTCTTCCCAAAGGGTCCACCGCGAGCCCGCGGGGAGAAGTGAGGAGCGCGTTTGTTGCAGAGCCTTGATCGCCCGCAAAACCTGGTTCTCCGCCGCCGGCGACGGTCCTAATAACGCCGGCCTTATCGATGGCGCGAATGACGTGATTATCCGTGTCCGACACGAAAAGCATTCCGGCCGAATCGAGACAAAGTCCACTGGGCAGACTTAGAGCCGACAGTTCCGCCGGGCCGCCGTTCCCCTTGTATGCGCGCTCGCCCGTCCCGGCAATGGTGGTGATCACACCCGAGGAATCAATTTTCCGCAGACGGTTGTTCATCCGGTCGGCGATGTAGATATTCCGGTCCGGATCGATGGCGAGCGCAGAGGGCCCGGTGAGGCGTGCCTCCAGCGCCGGACCGCCATCCCCGTTGCGGGCGAAGCTGTTCTGGCCTGCCACAATGTGAACGGTCCCATCCGGCAAAAGCCGCTGGAGCGTCTGTCCGGCTACGGTGTAAAGCTCACCGGCTCCGCTTACCGCCAGGTTGCGCGAGCCGATGGGAAGGTAGCTCACGATGCCTGCCGGGCTGATCTTTAGCGTCTGGTTCCCCCGGTCATCGGCGATGAAAAGAGCACCCTCGGAATCCAGCGCGATTCCCATAACGGCGTACAAACGTACTGGTGCACCTTGCATGTCGTTGACACGGACGGAAGCAATAGTGCCGCCCTGAACCCGGCGAACACGCCAGTTTCTGCTATCGGCAATGTACAGGGCCCCGTTGCGATCCATCGCCAACTCCGCGGGGCTGGAGAGTTGTGCTTTGATAGCGGGGCCGCCGTCGCCGGAGAATCCCGCCTCGCCGGTGCCCGCTACCGTCGTCAGCGTTCCGCGGGTGTCGACACGATACACGCGGTGAGCGGCAAAGTCCGAAACGTATAAGGTGCCATCCGGGCTGGCGGTCACATTTCGAGGCTCCTTGAGCTGGGCCGCTATCGCCGGGCCGCCATCCCCATCGCCTCCAGGGGGGATCGTGCCGCCACCCGCAACCGTCTCAATTCTTCCGTCCGGGCTGATACGGCGCACACGGGCGTTGCCCAGGTCTGCGATATACAGGTTTCCGCTCCCGTCGAGCGCCAGGCCGTAAGGCTTGTTCAGCCGGCTGTCGCGTGCCGCACCGCCGTCGCCGAGAAAACCCGGGGATCCATCGCCGGCGATAGTTTCGATGTCGCCGGAGGGGTTGATACGGCGGATCCGGTGGGCGCCGGAATCCGCAATATAGATGGATCCGGCCGCATCGATAGCGATTCCCTCCGGAAACGAAAAAGACGCTTCGGCCGCTGGGCCGCCATCGCCGTTGTTGACGTCGCTGCCTGCCACGGTCCGGACGTTATAACTCTGCGCTGAGACAGCCGTCATACAGGCGAGCAGCCACGCCAGCCGGACACACCAGTTCTTCACAAGAGAGCACTCCCGACAACAGCTAAGTCATCCGAAAGTCAAATTTTTCTCAACAGCGACGATAAGGGGACTCAGGAGGCGCAATTGAGGGTTGTATTCGTGTGGGTTCTGCTTGCAGGAATGGTGAACGGGGCGGAGCCCCGGCTGTGGCTGAAAAGCAGTAGCAGCCAAAAAGATCCAGCTCTCGCATCGTCGTCCTCTCCGCTGAAGCGGCGCAAAGCAGGGACTTACCATCTGCTGGTGCAGTTTGAGAACAAGCCCGGGCCGGCCGGCATCGCGGAACTTCGGAACAGAGGAATCCGCGTGCTGAGCCACGTTCCGGAAAACGGCTTTGTCGTCTCCGTGGACGATTTCGCGGATTTCGAAGGACTGCCCATCAAGTGGACCACGCTCCCACGTCCGTCACAGAAGATGAGCCGGTATCTGGTGGCGGATAACCCGAGGCGCACTTTGCATGTCGTCGAATTTCACCCCGACGTCAGCGAGTCGGATCAGAGAGGCATCCTTGTGGATGAGTCGCTGTCCATCGTAGAGCGGCCGGGTCTGCTGGCCGGCCACTTGCTTGTGGAAGCCGATTCCGAGGAGGTTACACGGCTCGCGCAATGGGACGAAGTGGCATACGTGTTTCCCGCGCCGGAGGAGATGGCGGACGGACGTCCGATGATGGCCTGTGCCGGGGCTCTTTCGAATTTCGGGTTCATTGCCCAGTACGTTGCACGTTCGAGTGAGGGCTGGGATGGTCCCGGCCAGAACCCCGCGCTTCTGCGATATACGTTTTCGAGTCCGCTGCCCGACCTGCCCGCCGAGGCTGTGAAACTTGAGATCCTGCGCGCCATGGCGGAATGGTCCCGTGTTGTCCGGATCGACTTCCTGCCGGGAGAACATAGCGGCGCATCCGGCAACGTCGATATCGTGTTTGCGCGAGAGGAACACGGGGACGGGTTTCCGTTCGACGGAAGGGGCAAAGTGCTGGCGCATACGTTCTATCCGGCGCCTCCAAACCCGGAGCCCATTGCCGGCGATATGCACCTGGATGCGGATGAATTCTGGAATATCGATGCCGATGTGGATGTCTATTCGGTAGTTCTGCATGAGTTGGGGCATGCCTTGGGCCTCGGCCATTCCGACAAGCCGGGAACCGTAATGTACCCGTACTACCGCCGCGTCAAGGAATTGACCACGGAAGACATTCTTGCCATTCAGGAGTTGTATGCCGCACGAACCCACGAAGAGACGCCTCCCGAAATTCCGCTGCCGGTTCCAACGCCGCAAACTCCGGTAGACAAACCTACCGGGACGATTCCAGCGGCGCCCGAGACTCCTCAACCTCCGTCCGATCCGGTTACGGATAACACGGCTCCGACGCTGCGGATCATTTCTCCTTCGAGGACCGCCGTGCTGACGTCGGATGACACGATTGTTTTTCGTGGAACCGCCTACGACGAGAATGGAGTGGCGGAAGTGACCTGGACGAGTTCCTCGGGCGACTGGGGTTCAGCCACCGGTACGGCCTACTGGAATACCGGTCCAATCCCACTCCTGACAGGGTCCAACCAGATCATCCTCCACGCGAAGGACTATGCCGGGAACACGGCGTGGCGGAGCGTTACGGTCACGCGGCGCTAGCCGTCGCTTTACTAGGCCGCGCGCAGGCAAGCGATCGCGAGTGCGGGTCCGGCGCAACGGGCGCCACGCAAGCGGCGACAATAGAGATTAGCTCTATGCGCTCTCCGTCCATCTGGATTTCGTTGCTGCTGCTGACCGGATGCGGCCATGACGGTACGCCGGCCAAGCGCACCATCGTGCTGGGGATCGATGCTATGGACCCCGGATTTCTGGAGCGGCACTGGATGGAATTGCCGAACCTTCGCCGCTTGCGCGATACCGGCGGTTTCCAGCGGCTGGCCACGACCGTGCCTCCGCAAAGCCCCGTGGCGTGGTCCACTTTCGCGACGGGCCTCAATCCGGGCGGGCACGGCGTCTTCGATTTCATTCACCGCAACCCGGCAACGCTCACGCTCTTCTCGTCCATGGCGGAGACGGAGCCGTCCCGGTGGACTTTTCCGATTGGCCCCTACCGGATTCCGCTCAGCAGCGGACACGTACGGCGCTTCCGCCGGGGCGTAACGTTCTGGGAGTTGTTGGACGCGCAGGGAATTCCGGCGACTTTGCTCCGGATGCCGAATAATTTCCCGCCGGTCGAATCGGAATCGCACTCGCTTTCCGGCATGGGCACGCCGGATATGCTCGGCACGTTTGGCACGTTCACGTTCTTCACCAGCGAGAGCGGACAGAGCAAACGGGCTGTTCCTGGGGGACGCATCGTTCCCGTGACGCTCGATGGAGATCGCGCCGAACTGGTGCTGGAGGGGCCGGAAAATACATTACGGAAAGATCGCAGGCGCACACAGATTGCCGTCACCGTCTGGCGCGACACGGAGCAACCCGCGGCGGTTTTCGAAGCACAAGGCAGGCGCTTTCTCCTGTGCGAAGGCGAGTGGTCGGAGTGGATCCGCGTCTCAGTTCCATTGCTGCCTCCTTTTCAGAACGCGCATACCATGTTCCGCTTGTACGCGAAACAGCTCCGGCCGGCGCTGAAGATCTACGTTTCACCACTGAATATCGACCCATTCTCGCCGGACCTTCCGATCTCGACACCGCCTTCCTACAGCGCTGGGCTTGCTGCCGCGGTTGGGCCTTATTACACGCAGGGCATCGCGGAAGATACCTCCGCGTTACGGGAAGGCGTGTTGACGCTCGACGAGTACGGTCAACAGGCGGGTCTGGTGGCGCGGGAACAGTTCGCCCTGCTGCACCATGTGCTGCGCCGTGCCGCGCGTGGAGTGGTCTTCTTCCATTTCCTGGGTATCGACCAGGATTCTCACATCCTCTGGGGCAGGCATGAGGCCGCGCTGCTTGAAACGTACAAGAAAACCGACCTCGAGATCGGGCGTGTGGCGCGAGCTTATCCCGACGACACTCTGATCGTGATGTCGGACCATGGATTTTCCGAGTTCCGCCGCGCTGTCCATCTGAACCGTTGGCTGATGCTCGAAGGTTTTCTGACGCTGGACCTGCCGTTTAACACCGGCGATGAAGAGGGGCTGGTCCATGTGGACTGGGCGGCCACGCAAGCCTATTCTATCGGCCTGAACGGCATTTACGTCAATCTGGCAGGGCGGGAGCGCAACGGAATCGTCAAACCTTCCGAACGTGACGCCCTCGTCGACCGGATTGTTCAGCGGCTGAAAGCGCTGCGAGATCCCGAAACGGGTGGGACTGTGGTCGCGGAAGCGTACCGGGCGCGCGATGTTTACCGCGGTGAAGCGAGCGCTACCGCTCCGGATATCGTGGTCGGCTGGAACACCGGATACCGTTCATCCTGGCAGACGGCTTTGGGTGCGGTTCCTTCCGTGGTTTTTGAAGACAACAAGGACGAGTGGCGAGGCGACCATTGCATCGCGGCCCATCTGGTGCCGGGTGTCTTCCTGTCAAACCGCAAGACACGGCGCAGGGAACTCCGGTTGGAGGATATTACCGTCACGCTGCTGAATGAGTATGGCGTGAAACCCGGCGCCGGGATGACGGGACGCCCGGTGTTCTGAACGCGTACAGGTATAATCGGGGCAACGTGGTCTCGATTTCTAAATCCCCGCCGCGGGGGAACAACTACATTCTGGTGGTCCTCGACAGCTGCCGCTACGATTCCTTTATCGCCGCGCGTCCGCGGACCATGCGCAAACTCGGCAAGCTGGAGCGGCGATGGTCTTACGCGAGTTGGACTGCGCCGTCGCACTATAACCTGTTGATGGGGCTCATGCCGCATTCAAGCCCAAAACACGTGTTTGCATCCGAGTATTACAAGCGCGATTTCGTGCGATTCCAGGATCGCCTGGGACAGGTGGATTTTGAGTTCAAATCGCTGATCCCCGCGTTGTATCTGCCAACGTTTTTGAGAAACTCACTGGGTTACGACACAAACGCCTTCGTATCGCTGCCGGTGCTGAATCCCAAGACGCCGATCAATAGCGGCTTCGACCGCTACCGGTTGATGGAGAAGCACAATGACATGCGCGCCATGTTGCGGGAGATGCGCTTCTCCGAAGAGCGCCCGTCTTTCTACCTGCTCAACGTGGGCGAGACACACTACCCGTACGCGCTGCCCGACGAGCCGCCCGATGAGTGGCCCCGAATCAGCGGGGTGCACGGCGTGTTCAAACATCTCGATGAGCATGTCACGGGGGGCAAACTGCCGAAGCGCCGGTCCCCGTTCTTCGATCAGGCGAAGCTGGATATGTTGCGGGCACGCCAGATTGCGGCGGTGAAATACCTCGACACCGTGTTCGAGGAGTTGTTTGACCTGGCGCCCCGGGACACCTACATCACCATCACCTCCGACCACGGCGAGTTGTTCGGGGAGGACGGCTATTTCGGCCATGGCCCGATACAACATGAAAAGGTCCTTGAGGTTTTCCTCCTGGAAGGCAAGCTCCGATGAACCGGCGCCGTTTCCATTTCGCGGTAGCGGCAGTCCTTCTGGCGCTGTGGATCTGGTCACCGCCGGCGGACGAAGTGAGCGTCGCCTACGTGGGGCCGGGCGCAGGCTTCGCTTTTCTCGGCTCGCTCCTCGCCCTGGTCGCCGGCTTCCTGCTGAGCCTGGCCTCACTGCTGCTGTGGCCGTTCCGCGTTTTGCGCGCGTCAATACGAAGACGGCGCGCGTTTCGTCATGCCCGCGTACGCAAGCTGATCTTCCTAGGGTTGGACGGCCTCGATCACGGTCTCACCGAGCGTTACCTTAAAGAAGGGAAACTGCCGAACCTGGCCCGGCTGCGAGAGCAGGGGTCGTTCTCCCCTCTACGTACAACTTTTCCCTCGCTCTCACCCGTGGCCTGGTCCACGTTTGCGACGGGTGTGAGCCCGGCCAGGCACAACATCTTCGATTTCCTGAACCGGAGTCTGCGCTCCTACCTGCCGGAACTGTCTTCGGCCCGCGTCGAAGCGCCCCGGCGCATGTTGCGGATCGGCAAATTCAGAATCCCGCTGAGCCGGCCGCTGGTCGAGTTTCGCCGTAGAAGCCGCGCCTTCTGGACGATTCTCGGCGAGCACGGCGTGACCTGCACCATCCTGCGCGTGCCCATCACGTTCCCTCCGGAGAAGTTTGACGGCCGGGTGCTGTCCGCGATGTCCACACCCGACCTGAAAGGAACGCAGGGAAGCTTTTCGCAGTTCACCACGCGGCTTGCGGCGGCGACATTCGAGAACGGCGCCCGGTACCCGTTACGGCGCGAAGGAGACGTTTGCGAAGGCGAAATCGAAGGGCCGGACGACATGTTTCTGGCAGGCTCGCCGCCGTTGCGGATTCCGTTCCGGCTACGAAAAACCGGCGATGCGGCTGCACGGCTCGAAATCGCCGGAGAAACGTATGAACTTCGAGCCGGCGAATACTCGCCCTGGATCCGCCTGCCCTTCCGCACCGCGTTGGGAGTGCGTGCCTACGGAATCGCCCGCTTTCTGTTGACTGGGTGGAGCGGCACTGTAGACCTGTACGTTTCGCCCATCAATATCGATCCGTCCCGCCCCGCACTGCCGATCAGCCATCCATCCGCCTACTCGGTGTATCTGGCGAACCTGCTCGGGCCATTTGCCACCGTAGGGATGGCCGAAGATACCTGGGCGCTCAACGAGGGTGTTATCGATGAGCGTGCGTTTCTGCAGCAGGCATATTCCATCTTCGAGGAGCGCGAAGCCATGTTTCTCAGTGCGCTCGAGAACACGCGCCGGGGCGTGGTGGCATGTGTGTTTGACACCAGTGACCGCATCCAGCACATGTTCTACCGGCAACTCGGTTCGTCTTCGGAAGACGTAATCGAAGCGATGTACCGGCGCATGGATGAGCTGGTAGGCAAGACCATGGCCTTTGCCGGTAATGGTACGGCGCTGTTCGTCCTCTCCGATCACGGGTTCTGTTCGTTCCGGCGCGGCGTTAACCTCAACACGTGGCTGTACCGCAACGGATACCTTACGTTGCGCGAGGGGGCGCGGGAGAGCGGCCCGTTCTTCAAAAACGTCGACTGGAGCCGCACCAGGGCTTACGCCCTGGGGCTGTCCGGGCTGTATCTCAATCTCGAAGGCCGCGAGGCGAGTGGCATTGTCCGCCCGGGCGCCGAAGCGGACGCACTCGCGCGTGAACTCATCGCGGGGTTGGAGGCCCTGCGCGACAGCAATGAGGTGGCGCCCGTGCGCAAGGTGTACCGCACGGCCGCTCTCTACCATGGTCCGTATCTCGACGCCGCTCCCGACCTGATCGTAGGTTACGCGGAAGGTTACCGGGTGGCCTGGGATGCGGCCACCGGAAAAACAGGTGCGGAGGTGATCGAGGACAACGATAAGGCCTGGAGCGGCGACCACTGCGTGGATCCGCTGCTGGTTCCCGGCGTGTTGTTCTCGAACGTACCGATCGATGCAACCGACCCCGGCATCGAGGATATGGCGCCGACGGCGCTCCGGCTGTTCGGGGTTCCCGTGCCTGCCTGGATGGAAGGCGCGCCCGTGCTAGGCGACGCGGTATCCTGATCAGGACAGTATTATGTTCGGGCCGGCCATCAAAGTAAACAAGGAACTCTGGGAGCGTATCAGGACGTGCGCCGCCGCCGCGGGATATAGCTCGCCGGAGGAGTTTGTGCGCCACATACTGGAGCGCGAAGTTGCCAGGCTGGAGGATGCGCAGTCCGACGAGGAGATCGCGCGTAAGCTGAAGGGGCTGGGCTACCTCGAGTGATCCCGGATGCCGCGGCGCTGCTGCTGGCTCTGGCCGGAACGGTATGCGGTGTGGGTACGCTGCTGGCGATGCGCCGGTTCTCCGACCAGCGTGCCGTGCGTTCCGCCAAGGCGCGCGTTCGGGCGCATCTTTACGAGATGCGGCTTTTCGGGGACGATCCGGTTCTCGCTCTGCGCGCGCAAAAGAAGCTGCTGTTGTGGAACCTGCGGTATGCCCGGCTCGCGCTTCTGCCGGCAGCGATTGTCGCCGTCCCTGCGATTTTGGTCATGAGTCAACTGGAAGCGGTATATGGAAGTGAGCCGCTGATGCCGGGGGAAACGGCCATTGTTACCGTGCAACTGAAGTCCGGCGCGCAGCCCGGCGCAGCGGATCTAACCGCGCCTCCAGGCTTCACCGTGGAAACGCCGCCGGTGCGTATCGCAGACCTGCGGCAGGTCTGCTGGCGCATTCGCGCGCGCGGGAACTCCGATGGCGAACTTCGCTTCCGAACCGCCGGAGAAAGCTTGCATCGTGCGAT
Source organism: uncultured Acidobacteriota bacterium (assembly GCA_900696665.1). Classification (GTDB taxonomy): domain Bacteria; phylum Acidobacteriota; class Terriglobia; order Bryobacterales; family Bryobacteraceae; genus CAADGY01. The sequence continues at coordinate 7,648 of CAADGY010000299.1, read as the reverse complement.
CCACGCCGGCCCCGGCCTTCGTTACGTGACGCCGGAGTGTTCGTCCGCTCCTCTGGCGTCGATCTGGTACGGATGCGCCCTTGAGAGCGATTCGGTGAAGTCCATTGCGGTGGCTTACCGTACCCGCAAGATCTCCCTCTTCGGCTTCAGCGCGCACTGGCTGGTCTGGTTCCCCGTCTTCTGGCTCGCGGCCATGCTATTGCTCCGGCGGCGTTTCGGCGTGACGTTGTGAGGGAATGAGGCTGCTTATCGCACCTGCCGCAGCTCTTCCAGCAAACAGGGGATGGTCCGCGCATATCCGGCGGGCCGAAGCCTTCACCAGAACTGTCAGGCGATGATCGCCCGCACGTTGTGGTAGGCTTCGATACCGCGCAGGAATTACCGGCATAGCTCCGAATACGGTTTCATCGGAAATTGTAAGTACCGATTACCGCTCAGGTAAGTGGAACCGTTCGTTGTCCGAACCGTCTATAATCGGAGCAGGAAGCCCATACAGAGTATGCTGGGTCGAATTGTATTAAGCGTTCTTGCCGTTTCCGTCGCCTTTGGCCAGTCCGGCGAATCTCCGGCCCAGACCGCTCCGGCAGCGCGCCAGGAGAGTGAGCCAGGAGCCCCACAGTCGCAGATCAGAGTGCAGGTAAATGAGGTGATCGTCCCTGTCACGGTCACCGATGAAAAAGGCCGTTTCGTGTCGGATCTCGATGTGGGAGATTTCCAGATCTTCGATGACGGAAAGCCGCAGACGATAAAGTTTTTTTCCCGTGAACGGAACCAGCCCGTAGTTGTCGGTTTCCTTATCGATCAAAGCAACGCCAGCCGGATTCACTGGAAGACCTACAAAGACGCCATACAGGAACTGATTTGGGCCCTTCTGCCGCATGACGATAAGTTCAGCGGCTATCTGATCTCCTATTCGACGGATGCCGAACTGCTGGCGAATACTACCAACGACCCCGAAAAGCTGGTTGAAAAAGTCCGCAACATGAAGCCCGGCGGCGGAGCGGCTCTTTTCGATGCGGTCTACATGGCTTGCACAAGCCGGGCGCTGGTGAAAGGAGAGCCTATCGAGCCGCGGCGCGTCATCGTAATCGTGGGCGACGGGCACGATACCAGCAGCAAACATACCATGGCCGAAGTGCTCGAACTGGCACAGCGCAACCTGGTAACTATTTATGGTGTCAGTACAGTAGCCTTCGGATTTAATGTACAAGGTGAGAAAAATCTTACCCGTCTGGCGGAGGAAACCGGCGGGCGGGTCGAGTACCCTCTGCAGGGGGTCTATTCCGACGTGTCAGGTTATCTTTCGACGCCATCCGACGAAGGTAATTACGCGTTGAAGGTCGGCACGGGAGGATACGCGGCGGCGATCGCGAAGGGTATCTTCGAGGCCGTGGCAAACGTGACCGGGGAAGTGACGACCCAATACGTTATCCGGTACGTTCCCGACACCAGTGATGTTTCCAGACAATTCCGAACGATTGAGGTGAAGGTTCCGACTCTACCGGGTGTGGTGATCCGCGCCCGCAAGGGCTACTATCCCTACGAATTGTAGGACTGGTACGCCTTCCATTTGGGGTGCATGGAATTCGTTTGCGATTCCGATAAGATTTAACAGATGAGCAGCGCATCGACGGTAGCCACACTCCACCGCGCCGATTGCGTGTTCCTTCAGGCCGCCTTGCCCGGCCGCCCTCCCGAAAATGCGGGTGTTCTTCTGCTGGATGTCCAAGCAGACCGGCTCCACGTGCGTCTGCGGCGCGACTGGTCCGAAATGGCGGACGAGGAAGAAGCAGAAGTCCTCGAACTATTCGAGCACGATATCCAGCTTAAAGCCAACGAACTGGGTGCAGATGCTTTCCTGCGGTATCTGGAAGGCAGCGCTTCCAATATCCTCCGCGTGACCGATCGGGAGCCGATGCAGGTGGCCGATTTTGAAGCCCGGTTGCGGCGCTTGTACAAGGAGTACGTCAACCCGAAAGTTCTGCCGTATCGAACTCATCTGCCCGTCTTCACGCTTCGGGCCGCAGCCGGCAAATTCGGCGGAGAGATGGAAGTGGAACCTGAAGAGTGGGAAGAAACACCTCCAGACCTGCGTATTAGTCCAGACATGTTTCTCGCCCACGTCACCGGGCGCTCCATGGAACCGAGAATCCCCGATGACAGCCTTTGTGTGTTCCGCGCTAATGTGGTTGGAACACGGCAGGGAAAACTGCTGCTGATCGAAAACTACGGGCTATCGGAAAACCAGGGCCGTTACACGGTGAAGCGGTATCGAAGCGAGAAACAAACCACCGACGAGGGGTGGCGGCACACGAAAATCGTCATGGAGCCGCTCAACCCCGAATTTGAACGATGGGAACTCGAACCGGGTGATTTCCGCGTCATCGGTGAGTTCGTAAGAGTCCTCTATTAGCGGGAAGGCTTTCCTGACCGCTCGAAGCTGTCAGCTTTCAGCAAGTTGCCGCAAAACATAGGGAAGGATGCCGCCGGAATTGTAATACTCCCACTCGGGTGGTGTGTCGATCCGCACGATCGCTTCGAATGTTATTTCCTTCCGATCGTCACCGGCAGCGCGAATCACCGCGCGGCTTCCGTCCTTCCTGGCGTCCGCCACACCTTCAATGCTGTAACGCTCGCTGCCGGTCAGACCTAACGACTCACGCGTCTGACCCGCCTGAAATTGCAGCGGCAACACACCCATACCAACCAGGTTGGAGCGGTGGATGCGCTCATAGCTCTCGGCAATGACCGCCTTCACACCGAGCAATTGAACCCCTTTGGCAGCCCAGTCTCGCGATGAGCCGGAGCCGTACTCTTTGCCCGCGATGATAATAAGCCCAACCCCCTCGGCTGCATATCGAACCGACGCATCATAAATCCACATCTGTTCGCCCGAGGGATAGTGAGTCGTCCACGCACCCTCCTTACCCGGAGCGAGTTGGTTTCGCAGGCGGATGTTACCCAACGTTCCACGCACCATCACTTCGTGATTTCCGCGGCGTGAGCCGTAGGAGTTGAAATCGGCGGGCTTCACGCCCTGTTCCATAAGGTACTTTCCGGCGGCGGAGTCGACAGCGATAGAGCCGGCGGGCGAGATGTGGTCGGTCGTGATGGAATCCCCGAGCATCGCCAGCACGCGCAACCCCTTAAAGTCCCGCAGCGCTGTGCCTGGTTCCACCATTTTTTCAAAGTAAGGAGGATGTTTGACGTAGGTGGAGTCCGCCTGCCACTGGAAGAGTTCACCAGTAGGCGTCTCCATTGATTTCCACTGGTCGTCGCCCTCGAAAACCTGCGAGTACTCCTTCTCAAACATCTCGGCGCGCACCGAACCAGCGACCATTTTTTGAACTTCTTCCGTGCTCGGCCAGATGTCTTTCAGGTAAACGTTCTTGCCCTGCTGATCGGTTCCGAGGGGGTCGGTATCGAGATTGATGTCCATGCGCCCGGCAAGTGCGTACGCCACCACCAGCGGGGGAGAAGCGAGGTAGTTCGCCCGGACCAGCGGATTAATGCGGCCTTCGAAGTTGCGATTGCCGCTGAGAACGGCGGCTACCACGAGTTTGTCTTTCTGCACCGCCTCGGCGACGTTTTCAAGCAGAGGGCCACTGTTTCCGATACAGGTGGTGCAGCCGTAACCGACCAGGTGGAAGTTCAGAGCCTCAAGATACTCCAGCAAACCCGCGTCGCGATAATAATCCATCACGACTTTCGAACCCGGTGCGAGGCTGGTTTTCACCCACGGCTTCGGCTTCAGTCCTTTTTCGACAGCCTTCTTCGCCAGAAGTCCCGCCGCCAGCATCACCGATGGATTCGACGTGTTTGTACAACTGGTGATCGCCGCAATCACCACCGTGCCATCGTGAATCGTTTCCTGGCGCCCATTGAAGCTCACCTTCGATTGTCTCGGTGTTTCTCCGAGGATCGAGAGGAAATTCTTCTTTACGTCGGGCAGGTTGATGCGGTCCTGCGGGCGCCGGGGACCGGCAAGCGATGGCACCACGTCGCCGAGGTCGAGTTCCATCGTTTCCGAGTAAACCGGCTCGGGCGAATCCGCGGTGAGGAAAAGACCCTGTTCCTTAGCGTAGGCTTCCACCAGAGCGATCAGGTCCGGCGGGCGGTTCGTCACACGCAGATAGTTGAGCGTTGCGTGATCGATGGGAAACACGCCGATAGTGGCGCCGTATTCCGGAGCCATGTTTCCGATGGTAGCCCGGTCGGCGAGACTCAACGCGGCAACACCCGGCCCGTAAAATTCCAGGAACTTGCCAACAACCCCTCGTTTCCTGAGAGCTTCCGTGATGGTCAGCACCAGGTCCGTGGCCGTGGTACCCGGGCGGAGTTGCCCTTTCAGCTTGTAACCCATTACCTTCGGCAACAGCATGGAGATAGGCTGCCCAAGCATACACGCTTCGGCTTCGATACCACCGACGCCCCACCCTACCACCCCCAGACCGTTAATCATCGTGGTGTGGGAATCGGTGCCGAGTATGGTGTCGGGGTAAGCGAGATCGTCACGGCGGAAAACCACCGGCGCAAGGTACTCGAGATTTACCTGGTGCACAATGCCCGTACCCGGAGGCACAACGGAGAAATTCGAGAATGCGGTCTGAGCCCAGCGCAGCAACGCATACCTCTCGTGATTACGCTGGAACTCCAACATCGTATTAAATGCAAATGCATTGCTGGATCCGAACCGATCGACCTGGACGGAGTGATCGATAACCAGGTCGGCGGGAATGAGCGGATTTGCCTTCCGGGGGTCGGCTCCCATCCTGCTGAGCGCATCCCGCATTGCCGCGATGTCCACAACCGCCGGGACGCCGGTAAAATCCTGGAGGACAATACGAGCGGGCCTGAAGCTGATTTCCCGCGACGGCATTTTACCGTCCCAGCCCGCTACGTATTCGACGTCGGAAGCTTTCACGGTGACGCCGTCTTCGTTCCGGAGCAGGTTCTCGAGAAGGATCTTGATCGAATAAGGAATGCGTGAGAGGTTCGTCACCCCCCTCTTTTCGAGAGCATCCAACCGGAAGATACGATAGTCGCGTTCGCCTGAGCGGAATGGCGCAGCCGCGCCGAAGCTGTTCTTGGTTTCCATCATGTGTTTCTCAGATCTTATCCTAACCCTAACCCGGCGCAGCGGGAACCAAACAGGTCCGATATGATGCCAGGGTGGCCATCGAACGCCCGGCCGGCGGCGCCGGGATCAGCTCGATAGTGTGCCGGGTTGTTGGGTTCGCGTGCCGATTTAGGGCACGCTACCCAAAGGTCTGTTACGCCGAGGGGTGACTCCGTATCTGTACGCTAAGCACGTGAGGCTGCATGACCTGATCCAAAAAGGCGATCCGCAGTTGCAAGTACCATGCAACCACGTTCATTAAAGATATTCGCGCCGGAGGGCTCAAAAAAAAGCGCTGAGGAGTGCCCCACGAGTTGGAGTACGCGGGAAGTGGCGGCCGCGCCCGGCCGAACCGAGGAACTTGGGGAGGTGATGCGAAGAGGCGCTGGCGGGTCTGACTTCAGTGGGAACCTTCGGAGCGCTCCCCGGTATGCGAGCTGACCGTAAAGTAAAACCTCGAGCCCGCACCCGGTTCGGACTCCACCCAGATTCTGCCGCCGTGCCGTTCAATAATCGCCCGGCAGATGGACAAACCAATACCAGAACCTGGAATCTCGCGCTCGTGAAGGCGCTTAAATACTCCGAAAACGTGCCCAAGATGGGCGCGATCAATCCCTATTCCATTGTCCTGAACGCAGAAAATCCATTCGCCGCCGGTCTCCTGCGCACATACATGAATCACCGGTGGCTTCACCGTGCAGTATTTGATGGAATTGCTCAACAGATTCTGAAACACCTGCATCAACAGTTGCGGATCAACGGCTACAATAGGCAGGGCGCCGCGCGTGATCACAGCAGAGCTTTCCGCGATAGCCGCCTCCAAATTCAATAAAGCCGCGTCAAACACCGCTTCCATCTCCACGGGTTCCGCCAATACAGGCGCTTGCAAAAGGCGTGAGTATTCGAGTAGGCCGCGGATCATCGAGGTCATTCGCGCGGCTCCATCGGCGATTTGCTCCAGGAACTCGGCGCCTTCCTCCGGCAGTGCCTTGGAATGACGGGCTGCCAGCAGACCCGCAAAACCGGTAATGCTCCGCAGCGGTTCCTGTAGATCGTGGGACACGGTGTAGGCGAATTGCTCCAGCGCGTCATTTGAGCGCGCGAGTGCGGCCGTTCGTTCCACGACCCGTTGCTCCAGTTCCGCATTTAGGGTCTGAATACGGATTTCCGCCTTACGCCTGGCCGTGATGTCGATTAATGCCGAGCGCATGCCCTGCACGTCTCCACGCGCGCCACGAATCAGGCGCTCGTGAATCTCAACCGTGAGATGCGTTCCGTCTTTGCGCTGGTATTCCCGGGTAAAAGGAGCGATTTCCTGCAATCCTGCCAGTTTGCGATGCACCTCCCGGCGGCTGTTCTCGCGGAATTCAGGCACGACTTGCTCCCACACGGGCTTACCGATCAACTCCGAGCTGTCTTTGCCGAGCAGATTGCATTCGGCTTTGTTGACACGCCGTATGATGCCATTACGATCGATCTCGTGATAGGCGATGGGAGCGTAGTCGAACAGTTCCCGGAAGCGTTGCTCACCGTGTTTGAGCGCCCGCTCCGCCTTAATGCGATCCGTGATATCCAACGCATGTCCGATCACGAGCGTAGGATTGCCAGCGCATTCATACTTGCTGTTGCGGTATAGCCATACCCGTTCCGATCCATCGTTTGCAATCAGCCGCATCAGCCCGGAAGCAGTAGCGTTGTTGCGAATCCTGGAGAGATATTTTCCGAAGCGGTGCCGCACGGCGGGAGCCAGCCAATCGCGCAGGTTGCGGCCGGCGCCTTCCTGTATCTCAAATCCCAGAGAGCGGGCCGCGGCGGGATTTACGGCCACGAGCACGCCATCGAGGTCGTGGATGCACATCAGGCCCAGACTGTTATCGACGAGGAGACGATTCAGCCGTTCACGCTCGCGAGCAGCACTCCGCTCGTGCTTGAGCCCAACAATGACCTTCCGGCAAGACCGGATCTTACGAAGCAGACGGCTATAGCTCAGACGCGTTCCTCCGTGCTGCGCGTCCACCTCCCGGCCGCTCTGAAAACCATTGCCGCCGAGGGTTAATCTAGGTGCGAGCGAAAAAAAATCTCGGGGTTGTGAACGGATTTTAGCATACTTCGGCGCGATTTCCGCTGGAACGCCGAAATCAACCGAAATAATGGATCCGGTAATTCTGCGATTAAGCCGCCTTGGCCTGCCGGGAGGCCGCGGGAATACGCCTCAGCAAATCCGCGAGTTCGTTCCGGTTCTCAGGCCCGATGGTGAAACAATCGACGCAATCGAGCGAAAGAGCGAAGCGAAGCGCTTCATCCACACGGTTGCGCAACCCTCCTTCACCCAGAATCTTCATGCCGATTACACCCTTACCGTTCGCTTTCATTTTGCGCAGGACGTTCACCACCGTATTCGGATCGGAGTCCATCAACAGCCCCGCCGGATTCACACGCGCCAGGTCCACTCGCACCCACGGCGTTCTCGATGCCGTCTCCAGTGCTTGCAGCGAATGACAGGAGCAGCCGTGTGTCCGGATTGTTCCT
>CAADGY010000298.1 GCA_900696665.1 uncultured Acidobacteriota bacterium | reverse complement strand
TTCCCAGAACGACACCTTCAACCACTGCCAGTGCGATCCGTGCCGGGCCGTGGATGACGCCGAGGGTTCACCGGCGGGTTCACTGTTGAAGTTCGTCAACGCGGTGGCGGAGGCCATCGAGAAAGACCATCCGAACATCCGCATTGACACCCTGGCCTACCAATACACTCGCAAGGCGCCCCGGACCATCCGCCCGCACCGCAACGTCATTGTCCGTTTGTGCTCCATCGAGTGTTGCTTTGCGCATCCGCTCGAAACCTGTCCGGCAAGGCATAACGAGCGTTTCCGCGAAGACATCATCGCCTGGGGGGCGATCGCGCCGCGGCTCTATGTCTGGGATTACACCACGGACTTCGCCCACTACCTTCAACCGTTCCCGAATTTCGACAGCCTTCAATCCAACGTGCGCTTTTTCGTCGAGCACGGAGTGAAGAGTCTGTTCGAGCAAGGCAACTACTCCAGCGGTGGCGGCGGCGAGATGGAACCGCTCCGTGCCTATGTGCTCGCCAAACTGTTGTGGAATCCGGATACCGACGTGCAAAAGCACATCAGCGAATTCCTCACCGCTTACTACGGCCCGGCGGCGACGAAGATGCAGGCTTACCTGGATGCCATCCACCGTCCGGTGCGCGAGAAGGGGGAGCACATCCACATCTTCGACGGACCAAGGTCCGCCTATTTGAAGCCGGAGTTCCTGGAGACAGCCGAGACACTGCTCAATGAGGCCGAGCAGTTGGCCGAAAACAACGAGGTTCGCTTCCGCGTCCAAGTCGCGCGCCTGCCGGTTTGGTATGTGAAGATTGCCACGGACCGCGTGTCCGGCGAAGCCAGAACGGATTTGACGAGACGCTTCGTAGCCATCGCCCGCCAGGCCGGCATCACCAACATCAGTGAGAGTCAGGCTCTCAACGATTGGGCGAAGAAGTTGGGCGTGGAATGAGGTTGCAGGCATCCACGTCCGCTTCGTGAGCCGGAAAGGAGTTGCAATCCGGTCGAGGCATCTACAGCCTTGGCCCTCATTGAACCCATGGTTCTCCTTTTCATAACCGCCACATGCTGACCATTCGCAAAGCTGCCATCATCGGTGCTGGGAACATGGGTGCGCAAATCGCCGCGCACCTGGCCAACGTGGGAATTCCGTCGCTCTTGATGGACATCGTCCCAACCGAACTTCTGCCCGAGGAACAGAAGCGCGGATTGACCCTGCAATCACCGCCGGTGCGCAACCGGATTACTCAGGCGCTGTTCGACAAGGCGAAGAAGCTGAAGCCCTCGCCACTGTTTACGCCGGAAGTCGCCAGCTTGGTGCGCATTGGCAACATCGAAGACAACCTGGCGGAGATCAAAGACGCCGACTGGGTTATCGAGGCGATCCTGGAGCGGATGGACCTGAAACTGGCGATTCATGCCAAGATCGCGGCGAACGCCCGCCCCGATGCCCTGGTTTCAACGAATACCTCCGGACTCTCCATCGCCGGCATGACGCAGGGGTTGGCGATGGATTATCGCCGTCGTTTCTTTGGCACGCACTTCTTCAATCCGCCGCGTTACATGCGGTTGTTGGAGCTTATTCCCACGCCGGACACCGACCGCGCCTTGCTTCAGTCGTTCGCGGAATTCGGTGAAGCCGTCCTCGGCAAGGGCATCGTCATGGCGAAAGACACGCCCGGGTTCGTGGCGAATCGCATCGGCTGCTTCGACATGCAACACGTCGCGTTGCTGATGCTTGAGCAGGGCCTGACCATTGACGAGGTGGATGCCATCACCGGTCCGGCGATTGGCCGGCCGAAGAGCGCGACGTTCCGGCTGGGCGACATCGTCGGCGTGGACCTGATGGCCCAGATGGGCCGCAACCTCCGAGGGTTGCTTCAGCACGATCCGCAGATCAGCGTCTTCCGTGAAGTGGAGTTCATCGAGGACATGGTGAAGCGAGGCTGGTGGGGAGAAAAGAAGGGCCAGGGCTTTTATCAGCGCGTGAAGTCCGATGCGGGCCGGCAGATTCTCACGCTCGATTACAGGACGATGGAATATCACCCGCAGCAAAAGCCGCAGTTCGCGTCGCTGGAAGCCGCCAGCAAGATCTCCAACCGGGGTGAGCGCATCCGTTCGCTTTGCGCCGCGACCGACAAGGCGGGCGTGTTCGCGTGGAAACATCTCAGCGCGGTGCTTTGCTACGCCGCCGACCGGCTCACCGAAATTGCCGATGACGTGGTCACGGTGGATAACGCGATGAAGTGGGGCTACAACTGGGAACTGGGTCCGTTTGAAACTTGGGATGCGCTCGGCGTGCGCGAAACCGCTGACCGGCTAAACGCTGAAGGCCGGGAAGTGCCCGCACTGGTCCATGATCTTCTGGCGGCGGGCAAGACTTCGTTCTATGAGGAACGGGGTGCCCGGCGTTCATACTTCGACCTTGCGAAGCGCAATTACATTGCCCAAGTCGAATCGCCGAAGGCCATCAACCTCCCGCGCCTGCACAGGGCGAACAAAGTCGTGCGCAGCAATCCGGGCGCGAGCC
>CAADGY010000297.1 GCA_900696665.1 uncultured Acidobacteriota bacterium | reverse complement strand
CCCAAAACCCAGCGGCGGGCTCCGCAGGCCGACCCCAACGAAAGCAAAATCCGGGCAGCATCCACAAGCCTGTTATTTCAGGCTCATCCCGCATTGCAATGAACCTGACGTTTCAGGCTCATCTCGCGCTGGAATCAATTCTCAATTTCAGGCTCATTTCGGGATTGGAAAATGCTATCCCTGAAGCGTAAGCGTCCCATGCGGAATGGACCTGAACAAGAGATCATACATCTATGCACCGGTTCGTTAACCAGCCGGGCGCTTCTCCGCGCCGCACGAAGATCGTCGCCACTCTTGGCCCGGCATCGGATTCGGAAGAAGTCATCCGCCAGTTCTTTTCCGCCGGCGTGGATGTATTCCGGATGAATGCCTCGCACGGGACTCCGGAGGAACACACCCGGCGCATGCACACCGTCCGCGCCATTGCCCGGGAACTGGATGTACACGCGGCAACGCTGCTGGACCTTCAAGGCCCGAAGATCCGTCTTGGTGAGTTCGAGGGCGGCGGCTGCGTTCTCAAGACCGGATCTCTCTTCGTCATCACTACCGAGCCGGTGCTCGGAAATTGCGATCGTGCCACGACCACCTATGCCAACCTTCCGAACGATGTGAAGCCGCGAGACCGGATTCTGCTTGCCGACGGTAGCGTGGAATTAATCGTACTGTCGAGCGACGCCAGGTCGGTCCGATGCGAAGTGACAAGCGGTGGCCACGTGAGCAGCCGCAAAGGAATCAATCTGCCAAGTATTCAGGTAAGTACGCCATCTCTGACGGGTAAAGACATGTCCGATCTTCAGTTCGGCCTGAAGGCGGGGGTGGATCTGCTCGCTCTATCTTTTGTCCGGAGTCCGAAGGACGTACTGCGGCTGCGGCTGTATCTCGAGCAGCAGAATATGAAACTGCCCATTGTCGCGAAGATCGAGAAGCCGGAAGGGTGGGAAAACCTCGACGGCATTCTGGAAGAATCGGACGGCGTGATGGTGGCGCGTGGCGATCTTGGCGTGGAGATGGCGTTGGAGCAGGTGCCGGTGATTCAGAAATCCATTATCGAGCGCGCACGGGTGAGGGGAAAATTCGTGATCACCGCCACCCAGATGTTGGAGTCGATGATCGAAAACGCGCTACCTACTCGCGCTGAGGCAAGCGACGTTGCCAATGCGATCTTCGATGGCACCGATGCGTTGATGCTGTCGGGTGAGACCTCCATCGGTGCTTATCCGGTAGAGGCCGTGCGTATGATGGCGCGCATCGCCAGAGCAACGGAAACCGCCATGCAACACGCTGAGCTCAAACCGGAACCGCGCAATCTGAAGCCGGCTCACGCGGAGATTATCGCCGATGCGGCTTATGCCGCCGCCCGTTCGGCTGCCGTATCGGCCATCGTCGTGTTCACCAGCAGCGGGTCGAGCGCCCGCCTGATCGCACGCTACCGGCCTCCGCTTCCCATTTATGCGTTTACTCCGAGTGATGCCACAGCCCGGCAACTGGCCGCGGTTTATGGTGTCCGTCCGGTGATCTCACCGCACACGGAATCGACGGATGAAATGCTTCAACAAATGGACCGGCTGCTGGTAAGCCGCAGATGGGTGGAACCGGGTGGAAGCGTGGTGTTTGTGGCGGGGCAACCCATCGGCCGGCCCGGCTCAACGAATATGATCAAGCTTCACACGATCGGCGAACGGCGCTGATCAACGGAGCACGATTTTCGCCAGGCCGGCGTTCGATGCGGAATCGTAGACTCGCACGACCACCAGGTGCTCACCCGGCGCCAGGGTTTCCAGCCGCAACCGGAACTGCTCGCGCTCAGAGTCGATGATGCCATCCAGCGCCTGAAGCGGCGTCCACGGACCGGCGTCAATCGCGTATTCCGCTTTTCGCAGGGGAGAGGCCTGATCGGCGCCCTGGATGTCCAGCTCCACCGCCCCAGCCGAACGGCGCGGCGCGCTGATTTGAACCATGGGCGGCGTATGGTCGATGAGCACCGGAGCGCTCACCAGTTCGGCTTCGCGCGCCGAATCCAGCGGGTTAACCAGCCTGTCGGACGCGCGCACCAGAAAGTAGTACTTGCCGTCGGCGAACACGTCACCATCGAAAGTGAGGCTGGCTTCGGGGATGTTTTCCCGTAAGGTCTTCCATTCGCGCTCCTCTTCGCCGCGGAAAAAAATGGAGTACACCAGCTTGTCGCCATCGGCATCGTCGGCCTGCCAGGAGACGGCAAGCTGTTCGCTTCCGGCCCGGCTCAAGGTTTCCGTTGGAGTTCCCGTCGAGGTGGACGCGGCCGTATCGCCCGTATCGGTAACCGTGATGCTGTATGCCGCCGTCGCCGTGGCTTGCTGCACCGGCGGCTTTTGTGCGGATGCTGCGATGCTGCTGGTAACGGTAATGCTTCGCACCACGGGTGAGGTGTTCTGCGGTAGATACGCCAGCGAAACGCTGTCCAGTGAGGGAGAGGCATCCGCTGAACTCGAAAACTCCGCGCGCCATTGGATGTATCGCGCGTTAGGACTGCTTACCAGACCGTTGGATGCGTCCTCCAAGGGCTCCGACCATTCACTCCACGTCTTATCGGGACGGGCGGAGTTGCCGGAGCGTGTGCGGAATGCGAGTTTTGCTCCGGCCTCTCTATTCGCCTTCCAACTCAGCCGCCCCCATCTCGCCACGGTGTTGGCGTCATGTACGGGAGATTCATAAGCGCCCGATGCGGATGTTCCAGTGCTTAGCCGGAGCACTTTGCCAAGCGTCGCCGTTGCCGCGTAGAAGCCCTCGTTGGTATCCAGCAGTCTTGTCGTCTCCCCCTGGTCCGTTTGTGCCACCAGCGTGGGCTTTCGATCGCCGCTGAGGCGATAGATCCTTCCCTGCCCATCGGTGGAAAAGACCAGATCTTTCCCATATACGATCAGGTCGTAGGCATTTTCTTCCTTCGAGCTCCACAGTGTCTCGACCGTATTATCGGGATGAATCCTGTAGATGGCGGATTTCTCCACTCCGGTCATATCCACCATTGGAGTGAACTGCGTTGTAACTTGTGTCTGCCCCGGCTGGGGTTGCTGTTTGGGGCCGGGAGGCTGCGGCTTCACCTCAATTCCTCCCTGTGCTTCGTCGGTGACGGTGATGCTGACCGCCGGAGCGGCGGTAGGCACCGCGCCGGGCGCTCCGCCGGAAGGAGCCAGTGAGGAGGGAGTCCGGTTGATTGTCGCTCCACCAAGAGCTACAGCATAGACGCTCCCATCCGTGGACGGCACGACGGCGCGAATTTCCGGAAGATTCGCATCGTACAAAACGAAGGCCTTGTCCTTTGCGGAAATCCGGTAGAGAATCCCGTTCGGGTCACTTCCCGCCAGCAGGCGCCCTTCCGGGTCGAAGGCGAGACTGGTGATGTGAAGCTGCCCCGTCTCGTAGTAAACTTCGCCCCGCTCCGGCGCCGTCACGCGAAACACTTTCCCCTGGTCTCCCGTACCGGCATAGAGCACACCATCTTTATCGAAGGCTAACGCCCAGATATACTTGGCGCCCGGCGCGAAGTATTCTTCGGCTTTTCCATTGCGGATCCGGTAGATCTTTCCGTCGGGAGACGTTGCGGCGAAAACGGTTCCGGATGGGTCCACTGCCAGGGCGAAGATCTCGGACTGATCTGCCGTCCAGAGGACCGAACTTTTCCCGGAAGCGTCAATTCGGTAAAGACGTCCGCGATGTCCGCTGCCGGCGTAAATGGAGCCGTCTTTCCCGCGGACGATACTCCAGATCACCGGCTGGTCGGATGCGAGTACCGTCTCCAGTTTGGGAGCGAGCATCAGGCGGCCGCTTTTCGTGAGAGAAACCCCGGTAAACCGGCCGCGCAGGAAATCCTGATACGTGCTCATTTCCCACGCTGTAGTGCTGGCGCCCTGAAGCAGTAGACCGCCCAGGGCAACGGACAGGGCGAACGGCCGGATCATTCCTTGATTTCCACCTGTACAGTCTTAGAACCTGTGACGATCATGTCGCCGGTATCGATTGACATTTCCGCTACCTTGGCGTTCCGCGGAACCGCCCAGCCGGCCTGATTTGCCGGACCGCGTCCGAGCACCATGGAAACGGAAGCTGGAGGATTCGGCAGATCCTCTCCTTCGATCTGATATCCGGGACTTGCTCGCCATACGCGCACGTAAGCCTTATTGTTTCCCCTGAGACCGTTCAGAAAAGAAAGTACCCTGGAGGGAGACTTCGGTTGCTCGCCGATCACGTTCCTGTACTCGGTGAGATTGGTCGTATTCCCGTCCGCCGCCGTGAAAAAAAGCGGACCGGGAACTGCCCCCACAGGCACCTGGTATGACACCGTGCGGCTGAGTTCCAATCCATTTTCACCAGCCAACAGCACGGTTAAATCCACGGATTCTCCCGGCCGGACGGCTTCGCGCGAAGCCCATGCGCCGGCCACCTGAAGTTGTTTGTTCTGGCTGAATGCTTCCACCGTGATGGACACATTCTTCAACGTCAGCGCGTCGAAACCGCTTTGCAACGCATAAGCGACAGGCATCGCGGCACCAAGCGAAACCTGGGCAGGCACATTGAACTCGCCGGCGTATGCATTGTCGAGCTTCAGCGGCGCGGCATTTTCAAACTCTACCTGCCCACGCAAAAGAAAGCTGGAAACGCCGACGGTGCGTTCGGTAGCATCAATCGCAGAATAAACCGCCATTTGCAACAGGAACGGCGAGAGGTACCGGTCGTTCACCATCTCGATGTGATAGCCGGCGGAACTGATGGGTTTCCCGTTACTGCTTTTCCGCTGGACTTCGATCGACACCGGAATCATGCTGGCGCGGCGGCCGAGCTCGCCCGCGACCGCCGTGTTGTAGTCCGCGGTAATCGTGCCCATCCACTCCCGGGCGGTTGAGATCTTGAAGGAACTCGACAGGTTCGGCAGCAGCGTGAGAACTTCGGCGCGTGCGAACGGGAGTTGCGTATCGCCGATGGAGAGGAAGCGGTGGCCGAAGGCGTATACGTGCTTACCCTCTACAGCGGTGACGGTGCCGTCCGCGCCAACGCTCATATCGCCGGTCAGGAGTTGAACACTGATCATGGAACCGGGCTCGAGTTTGGCCGGATTGCCGAGGCGGCGGGCCGGCTTACCTCCGCCCGCGACGCCCTGCCGCGGTTCAAAGCCGAGCGACTTCAACTGTGCGCCGAAGTGTTCGATGGTGCCGCGCGTGAACCCCGCAAAGGAAACGGGAGTGGCGATATCCATCAGCCGCGACTCGCCTGCTGGAACGTCCGTACTGCGGGCCATGTTCTTAGTCAGGTCGGTTTCCCAAAGCGAAATGCCGGCACGTTGCGCATCGCGCCCCGTGAACCGTTTTCGCCTCATCTCCTCGAAAGGCCGAATGGCGGCGATGGGATCTTTCGCGTAGGGAAAGGACATAGCCACGGCGCCAACAAGCCGGCCACCTATATAGACCGGGCTTCCGCTCATCCCCTGAAGAACGCCGGTATGCTGGAGCGGGCCTCCGGATAAACGGGCAAGAACCAGTGATTGCCTGGGGCCTACGTTCTCAAGCACTCCCAGGACCTCTACATCGAACTGGTCGACGCGGTCACCGGTGAAAACTGTTTTGCCGATGCCTCGCATACCAGGCCGGATTTCATTGAGCGGCATTACAGGGGGTTGCGCAAATAGAGCGAGGCCCATCAGAGCCAGAGCAAGCGCACGGCATAGTACCACTATCAATATTCTAAGTGTAATTAACGCCCGGCGAGGAAGTCATCAATGGCGGCGATGTTTTTCCTGGCATATTGGGCTTCCACAAGTTCCGGATTCAGGTCCAGCATCTTGCGGAACTGCGTGCGCGCGGCGGGAAGCATTTCAACTGCGCCGTCATTTTTCCCCTTCGCGAGATAGCTCAGCCCAAGCGCATAGTGGGCGTAGGGGTCCGATGAGTCAAGCGACAACGACGCGCGGCAATTCTCGATCGCGGCATCAAAGTTCCCCAACTTCCTTTCGCTGTCGCAGATTCCGAAGTATGCGAGCCCCCGCAGTTCTTTCCACACATCGCGCTGCGCCGCCCGCTTCTTCCTCCCCGCGCCAACCAGGAACCCGAGCACATAGTAGTTCATCTTGCCCGCCAGCTTGCTGTCGAAATCGCTGAGACGCAGGTAATCGGAGTACGCGCGAACAGCCTCGCTGTATTTGCTGGTCATGCGGAGGCTCTCGCCAAGCCAGAAATAAGCTTCGGCATTGTTCGGTGTCAACGCGATGGCCTTCCGTGCAGCTTCAATGGACTGCGCGAACAATTCCTTTCGGGCCAGTGCCTGCGCCAGAAGGTACTGCGCCAGCGCGTGCTCAGGATTGCGTGTCACCACGGTGTTAAGTTGCCGGATGGCTTCGTCCTCGTCTCCCATGTCCAACAACATTCCTCCGTAGGTTGCGCGTGCTTCGAGATAATCGGGGTCAATCGTGATGGCTTGCTCGAAAGCTTTCCTGGACTCCTGGAATTCGAACGAATCCCTCAAAGCGCGCGCCAGATACAGGGCTGCCTGGCTGTAGTCGGGGTCGGCGGCTAGCGCGGCGCGGAAGCGCTCGGCGGCACGTTTATAGTTCTCGATAGAACCCTTGTTGTAAAACTCCAATCCTTCTTCGAACCGGTCGAGCGCGGCTTTACTGCGCCGGCGCGGAATTACGATCTTCAGGCTGACCGTACTCTCCTGGCCCGGATAGACCGTCTCTTCCCGCGGGCCATCCGGTTCATACCCCATCCTCACTCCCTTGATCGTATGCGCGCCCGGCGCGAGTCCCGGCAGGCGCAAGGGCTTCCCCTTGTTCACCACACCGGCGGACTTCCCGTCGATGAACACCTCCACGCCATCCATGTTGCTTTCAAAGATCAGGGTCCCGAATTTCGGCGCGGGCGGCGCTCCGGGACGAACTCCGGAAGGCACGTAGGCCAGCAGCATGTCCGGGTCGAAGCTGCCTCGCTCCGAAGTGGGATTCTGTTTGCCCGCGGTCGCCTGCCGCACCTGGGTACGAACGTAATTTGCCAACTCGTCGGCAGTAACAATGCCGTCACCGCTCTCGTCGGCGGTTCCCTCCAGGCCCTTCACCACGTAGTAGGTGAAGATGCCGTGTCCACCTCCCCATTCCGGGCTCTCGAAAGAACGCTCGCGGTCGCGGCTTGCGGTCAGAGAGAACAGTGACTTGTTCAGATCCAGCAGGCCGCGGTTGAGTGTTTGCACATCCGCTTCCGGAGTGATCGCGCCGCTGTGGCAGGAATCCGTAAGCAGGACTTTCCATTTCCCTTTGATGGAACTTCCGATAACCCTTCCAAGCTTTTCCATCGAATAACCGGTGCCGGCGATATCGGACTTATCGAAGTCATAGGGGGCCAGGTACCCTTTTCCGCCGTAAACAAAACCATGGCCGGCAAAATAGATCAGAACCCGGTCGTCGTCTTTCGTAATACTGGGAAGCCACTGCTCCAGTTCCTGCCGGATGTTGGCGAGTGTCGCCTTGGGGCCGATCAGCTTCCGGACGTTCTCCGCCTTGAAATTGCCGCCTTCGGGGCTGATAAGAATCGAATAGATGGCTTCGGCATCCCGCTCGGAAAACTTCAGTTGAGCGGAGTCGGGCAGCTTCGCGTAATTGGCGATACCGATCACCACCGCGTAGCTGCGTGGAATGGAAACCTTGGCCGGTTGCGGAGCGGGTGTCTCCGGTTTCGAGTTCTCCTTTTCATACTTGAGGTCCCGGGATTGCTGTTGCTCGCCCCACCCCCCCGCGGCCATGAACAAAACGAAGATGCCTGACAGAGCCAGTCTCGCAATCCTCATGACTCTCACCTGTGCGCCAACCGGAATTCGTATACCACCGGGCCCTGCAAAGGCACCGGCGACGATACAATGGAACGCCGGTCGCTGCGCATAAAAATCAGCTCCCGGGAACCGCTCACCCCGGGTACCGCCCGAAGATTCTCCGGCAATTCGCCGGAGGCGGCGACGCCCTTCGCCCCCGCGCTGCCGTCGATGCAATCGCCCCGCGCGCGCAGCAGCGTCTCATCGCAGCGCGGCGTCAGACTCTTACGGGCTTCCGGATCCTTCGGCGCCGCTGGAAGGGGAACATAGGCGAGTGGACTCGAATTCTCCCTGCCCAAATCCGCCGGCGTGACCAGCCAATAAACGATATCGTGCCCCGCGGGACCTGTAATGCGAAAGTACCCTTCCGTCGCCGGAATCACATATTCCTTCCCTGCTTCGATGCGATTTTGTGAGCCCGTATCTTCCCGCGGGAACAGAAGAGCGTAATCGCCCGAGGTACCCTGATTCATCACGTACAGGTAGCCCGGAAAATTGGAACGAAACCGGAAGCGCACACGGTCGTTCGAAGACAACACGAACCCGGGATGCACCGGCGTCCATCCCGAGGCCCCGTTACGCTCCAGCGTGATTTCCATCCGGTTCGCCGGCCTGGCTTGAGCGAGCGCGTTCCCGGCGCACAGGCCGGCAACGAGGACACACATGGCGGAATTGTACATCACGCTCCTTTCACCGATGCTTCAACTGAAGATCGACGATCAGGCGGGCATCCGGGTCGCCGCTGGGATTCACAACATAGACGGCGTTTTCCTTCCTCGCACCGGGCGTGCTCTCATCCACCTTCTCAAATATCAGGTCGCGAGCCACCATCTCCTGACGGATCTTCCCGATCAAAGCGTCATCGATGCTCGTCCTGTTCTGCGCGATCATGAGTTGCTTTGCCGGAGCCTGTTCCCTTTCCACCGCCGGAGGCTGCGCCGTGGAACTCAGCGAATAAATCAGTTCTTCCAGGTTCGGCTCCGGGCGGCGCGAAAGTACGATGAACATCTTTTCCGTGCCGGGCTGTTCATCGAAAACGATACGTCCTCCCGATGGCATCTCGTAAGTCCGTCCGGGGGCGACGATGTTGCTCCCGCGCGCGACTTCCGGATTCGGAAAGAGCACACTCCAGGTCCCGCTGGAGCCGCGCGCCACCATATACAGATGGGCAGTATCGTTGCTCTGCAGCGAGATCTTCAGTTTGTCGCCCGATCGAAATACCGTGCCCGCATCCGTTTCGCTGTAGTTGACGCCGTCAGCGCTCTTGAGAACGCTGTAGCGAAGACCAAGTGGAAAACGCGGCTTGTGGGAAACGGCTACCAACTCTGCGCCGTTCTGTGGCCGTTCCGGTTCAACAGACTTTCGTGGGGCGCGCCGCGGAACCACCGGACTGTCCGCCTTGGCGATATCCGCTTTCGCGGGCGCTTTTTTCCGGGAGGGCGTCTTGGGCGAAACACGGTCCGGCTGTGCTTCGGGAGGAGGCGCATAAAACAATTCCCGCGCGGAGAGTGAGTGCGACGATTGCGAAAAACCCGGCGCCGGTGACAGCGCTGCAACCCCGGCCAACAGAACTGCAAAACGATAAAGCATACTTCCCTTCCCGATTCTTATCGCGTTGTTCGTTAGCTTACAGCTTCATTTTGGATCAGATTTAGTACTAACAGTACCCCCTTTGGTTATACAACCTATTTGAGGTAGCATTTCTCATTGGTCCACATTTTAGACGGAGGTTCGGCATGGCAAATAAACTGGTCTCTTCTTCTCCGGGCCGCTTGCTGGCAACGCTGTTGATTTCGATTCTCGCAGCAGGCATTCCGTCCGCCGCCAAACCAGCACAGGCAGCCGGAAAGTTGAACATCGTTGTGATTGAGGGCGAAGGGGCAATCAACAACATACGCCAGCGGGTCGGGCGTGAGCCGATTGTTCAGGTGGAAGACGAGAACCGCAAGCCGGTAGGCGGCGCCATTGTGACCTTCCTGCTCCCGGATCAGGGCGCCAGCGCGACATTCGCCGACGGTGGCCGCACGTTGTCCGTGGTCAGCGACGAACAGGGACGAGCGATTGCGCGCGGCCTGCGGCCGAACTCCATTGAAGGCAAATACGAGATCCGGGTGACCGCTTCGAAGGACGGCAATACCGCCAGTACGGTAATCAGCCAGGCAAACGCGCTCGGCGCAGGCGCCGCCGCGGCAGGCGGCGGCCTTGCGGCCAAATGGATCGCGGTGATCGCCGTAGCAGCGGCCGCTGCTGTTGCCGGGGGAGTGGTTGCCGCGCGGGACAACGGCAACGGGAATAACCGCCCCGGAGTTACGCCGACGACTATTACTCCAGGAACTCCCTCGGTCGGGGCTCCCCGCTAGTCTTCGAGGAATGCACAGATGAACCACGGACTCATTTTCCTTCTGGCGGCGGCGCTCATCAACGGGGCTGCGGGCGCCGAATCCGCCGCGATGCGCGGACCCGTCTCGGGCTACGTATTCGACTCCGAATCTGGATCCGTGCGCCCAGTTCTTGGAATGCCGGGATCCTCTACTGTTGGAGATCCGCTTCCATCGGAAACGGCAATCGGCCGCGCCACGATCTCCACGGAGCAGGACTTCGCCATCGTACTTGCCGGTGAAAGCAGAACGCCCGCAGTGCTGAACCTGGGCGATCCGCTCGGCAAGCCCGTTATGATCCAGGGTTTGGCGCCGGGGGACTACTCGATTGCACTCAGCCCGTCCGGGAAAGCCGTGGCTCTGTTGGAAGCCGAGTCTGGCGCGATCCACATCGTCGAGCGAATCGCCTCGGCGCCGGGAGCAGACGCTGCCATTCGTGTTCCCGGCGCAAGCTCTCCAAGCAGACTTGCCATCTCCGATGACGGAGCGCGATTGCTCGTGGTGACACGCGATGGGGACTCCGACGTTCTTACGCTTCTGGACAACGGCGGCAATGTGCTTAGCTCAACGCGATTGGGAGATGTTGCCGCCGCTGAATTCCTGTTCGATAGCCATGATGCGCTGGTTGCGGACCGGGCGCGCCGGGAGCTGCTGTTAGCCGGCGCTGCGGGCATCCGTTTATTACTTGACTCCTCGGTCCTCGTGGAACCGGTTGCCGTCGCTGCTTCGCGTCACAACCGTCGCGCCGTTGTCGCCGACGCCAAATCTCAGGCTGTGGTCTCGGTCGGCCTGGACGGCGAAGGAGTTCTCGTTACGGCGTGCCCGTGCGAGATTTCAGGTCTTCAACGATTTCAAGGGGACGCTGTGTTTCTGCTGACGTCCACTTCCTCGAAACCAATGTGGGTCTTTGATGGAGACGCGACCAGCCCCCGTGTGGTCTTCGTTCCTGTAGCGGAGTGAGAGTGTGAAGCAGCAGAGAGACATAAAAACGACCGGGCGTTTCTCTATTTATCTCGTCGCAGCTATCGTTGCGTCAGCGGGTTCACTGAACGCACAGGCGCCGCAACCCTCTGTCGGCAGCCTGACACCGTCCCAGATGCCTGCCGGCGCTCCCTCGTTTACGATGTTGGTTAGCGGCGCCGGCTTTAGCCCGAATACGGTCGTCTGGTGGTGGGACGGATTCAGGTCGACGCAGCTCACGGTCACTTCGCGCGTGTCGACTATAGAGATCCGGGTGACGGTACCGGAATCCCTTCTCCTTTTGCCCCGCATGGCGGAGGTTCGCGTATCGGAAGGCCTGAACGGGCCGCAGTCGAGACCCCGCACATTTATCATCAGCACGGCGCCGCTCATTCGTAGGCTCGAGCCGCACGGTGCGGCGGCGGGCGGCCCCGGCTTCACGCTCAGAATCATCGGAGACCGGTTCAACTGTTCGGCGGGCGCGGCGGCGTCGAAATTCGTCGCGAAAACAGCAAGCCCACCCATTTACCAGGAAGTGCGCTGGAACGGCAATCCATTACCGGCTGTTTGCGGGAGCCCGATTGAGCTACAGGCAGCTGTCCCGGCGGCGCTGATTGCCACGGTTGGCGTTGCGGCCATTAACGTGGTGGACTTTTCTACCAATTCGCAGTCCAACACTGTGGAGTTTGCGATTGTCTCTCCCGGGCTGGTGGTGCCGGTAATCACCTCGCTGAATCCCTCATTCGGAATAGTAGGCTCTGGAGCGGTCAACCTGGTTATCGGCGGCTCGGGATTCGCTCCGGGAGCGGTGGTGCGATGGAATAGCACAGCCTTGACGCCCACCTTCGTCACCCCCACTCAGATTCAGGTGCTGATTCCGGCCTACCTCCTCGCCACCAGGACCACCGCATATATCACGGTTGAAAACGGAGTCGACATCGTATCGAATAGCTTTTCTTTCGTGGTGAATCCGGAGCCTCTCCGGCTGAGTCCCGAAGCGCTGCCGGATGGAAACGTGGGAACCCCGTACAGCCAGCAATTCGCCGCGTCGGGTGGGGACGGCCGCTATTTCTTTGCTTTGCGCCAGGGAGTTCTGCCGGAGGGGCTCCAATTTGACGCCGCGACGGCGACTATCCGCGGAACGCCTGCGAGAGAAGGCCGGTTTTCATTCTCTATCTCCGTCTCGGATTCCTCGGGGTCGATCCTCGGCCGGGCTTATACGCTGGTGATTGCACCCTCCACGCTGACCATCACAACCGCATCAGCCGCCCAGGGTCAGGCCGGCGTGCCATACGAACAGCAATTTCAGGCGTCGGGCGGAACCGGTCCATACAGGTGGAGCTTTGCCGATTCCGGAACACCGCCCCCGGGGCTGGAACTGTCCGTAACCGGTTTTCTTTCCGGCATTCCATCCCGGGCCGGGACATACGTCTTTGGCCTTCGAGTCACCGACTCCACGGGCCGGAGTGTGTCGCGCGAATACACGATATTCGTCGGGCCGGGGATCACGATTTCGCCTCTGCCGCCAGGCGAGGTGGGTAGGGATTATTCCGCGACACTGACTGCCACCGGTGGTGAACCGCCGTATTCATGGTCGCTCGTTGGCGGGTTGTTGCCCAGCGGCCTGAATCTTTCCCCCGGCGGCGCCGTGACCGGCGTCCCAACACGGCAGGGGGTTTTCGCGTTCACGATACAAGTGTCGGACGTGAACAACCGGCAGGCGAGCCGGGACTTCACAGTCGACGTTTCGCTTCCTCTCGGTATCGGCACCGAAGGCTCGTTCACGGGCAGGATCGGAACTGCTTTTTCGCAGACGATAACGGCGGCTGGCGGCAGCACGCCTTATACGTGGTCGCTCGCATCGTCCGGTTTTCCCGGTCTGTCGATCGACCCGGCGACAGGCACTCTTGCGGCCAGTCCGTCCTTGCCTGGCACTTACAGCTTCATCGTGGAAGTTCGCGACGCCTCGGGCCGTGTGGTCACAAAAACGTTCACCGCCCGCATTGACTCCGATATTACCATCGGTCCCGGCACTCTCCCGGCCGGCACGGCTGGTTCCGCATACTCGACGACGCTGTCGGCGAGCGGTGGAATTGCGCCTTATACGTGGTCCGTATCCGGTCTGCCAAGCGGCCTGAATGCCGATCCGGCGTCAGGGGTCGTCTCCGGGACTCCCAGCGTCATCGGATCCTTCCCCCTCACCGTCACCGCGCAGGATGCGCGGGGGATCCAGGGAATCCGTGAGTTGATTCTTTCCGTCGGCCTGCCCAGGTTGAGCGGCCTCAACATCACCATCCCGCAAACGGTAGCGCCTGATACCCAGCCGCCATTGGGACTCGAGATTGGACAACCGTTCCCGGTGGACCTGGACGGCGAGATGACTCTCACCTTCGCGCCGCAAGCCGTCACGAGTTCGCCCGGTCTGGAGGACGATCCCGCCATTCAGTTCTCCACCGGCGGCCGTACGCTCACGTTCCGTATTCCCGCTGGAAGCTCGATGGCGAGTTTCGGGTCCGGGCAGCCGGCCCTCCAGGTCGGGACCGTCGCCGGCGTCATCACGCTGACGGTGCGGTTGCGCGCGGGCACAACCGACGTAACGGCCCCACCGCTGCCCACGCGCACCATCCGTATCGAGGCAGCACCGCCGGTGATAAGGTCTGTCCGTGTAGTCCGGACCGCTACCGGATATGAGGTATTGGTGAACGGTTATTCTACAAGCCGTGAGGTGTTGCGCGCCCGCTTCCGTTTCAGCCCGGCCGCGGGAGCAAACCTGAGAACCCAGGAGGCGACCGTCGATGTTGCCAGCTTCTTCCAGACATGGTACGCAAGCTCCTCTTCTTCCAGTTTCGGAAGCCAGTTCACCTTTACCATGCCTTTCACTGTGCAAGGCGATCTGGGGGCCGTCACATCGGTTTCGGTGATGCTGACGAACTCCGCCGGCAACTCGCAAGACGTCAGCGGAAGCTTATGACGAGCCGTTGTGCCCGCCGGTTCAACGGTTGAGCCGGAATTCAGCGATCAGGGGCAGGTGGTCCGAGGCGACCAGCGCTGTACGGCTGCGGTGCAGGATCAGCTTCTGAAGCTGTAGGTCCGGGTCGTAGTAGATGTGGTCCAGGTGCATGAACGGAAAGATTCCCGGATACGTCCTGGCTTTGCGAAGGTGACTGCGAATGTCGATGCTTTCGAGTTCCGCGCTTAACATCCGGGTCGCCAGACCCCGGGTCCATTCATTGAAGTCTCCCAGTACGACACGGGGCCCCCGCTTGTGGCCGTTCAGAAGGATTGTCCCCGTAATGAGCTTTCGCGCCTGCTGCCGGCGCTCTACGAAGGACGTGCCAAGATGTACGTTGAAGACATGCAGCAGGTGCCCGCTGTCCAGGACGACATCTGTCCGCAAACACCCGCGGCTCTCGCGCCCGTGAACGCTGATGTCGTAATTGCAGTGTTGATGGAGCGGAAACCGGCTAAGCACTACGTTTCCATAAGCACCGCCGTTCAGCCTGCGGTTCTCTCCAAGAGCCCAGTGGAAACCGAGCTGTTCGGCCAGGAACCGGGGCTGGTCGGATTCAAACCTGTGGCTATCCACACTCAAGACTTCCTGTAACGCAATGACGTCTGCTTCCATCTCGCGCAGCACCCGCACAATGCGGTCCGGACGAAGGCGCCCATCCAATCCCCGGCACTTATGCACATTGTAGGTGGCTATGCGCAGGGTACTCCCGCTCATTGCTGCCTCTCCAACAACCAGCCGAGGTTTTCTTGGATACGTTCGAAAACGGAGCGCTTTTTCCATTGGCGGTATGTAATGCGATGGCTCGCCGCCAGATCCCGTTCGAAATCCTCTTCGATGCGGGCGGCTGTCTCCCGGTTTGAGCAGGCGAGGTTGACTTCATCGTTCAAGCCAAATGAACGGTAATCGAAGTTGGTAGATCCGACCACACTCCAAAGGTGGTCGATGGTCATGGTCTTGGTGTGGATCATTGCTGGTTCGTACTCGTAAATCTCGGCGCCTGCTTTTAGCAGATCACCATAAAGCCTGCGGCTGGAACGTCGTGTCAGCAGGTGATCGCTGCGCTTGCCGGGCACGATCACCCGGATCT
>CAADGY010000296.1 GCA_900696665.1 uncultured Acidobacteriota bacterium | reverse complement strand
TCTGCCAGTGAGTTGGAATATCACCTCTTGCCGGCCAGGGACCTGAAACTGCTCCAGCCCGCAGACTACGACCAACTGGCCCCACCCGCCACCGGGGTGAAACGTATGCTCGCGGGCCTCCTGCAGAAGCTGAACGCTGACCGCTGATTGCTACCACGCCTGAAAGATTTCAAGTATTCTTGGGTAGATTTAGCGAAGACCGTAGAGCTTTCCGAGGCACGCCGCTGCAGCTACGCGAGCGTAGCGCTATGGTGCAGCTCTATAGCGCCTTCGGAGGCGGCTGGCGGTAACACCACGCTGTTGCGATGGTCGTAAGATGCTATTGCGACAGGGTATCGGCCACTAGAAGCCTGCTGAGTTTTTCGGCGGGTATCGAGTAAGTTCCGGTGACAAACTGATCGGCCAGCATCGCGAGTGGCTTCGAACATGATCCCCGGCCGCTGAGAACATCGGAAATGTGAGAGAGACGTAGAGTGTCCGGCCGGCCTGGAACCGGCTGCACGAGAGCAGATGATCGTGATCGCGGCGCGGGCCGCGCGGCTTCGACACGCATCGTGAGGATGCCGAGAAGGTTCGTACGCATCTGAAGTCTCTGCAGTTCTTATCGGTTGCCGCCGCCGTTTTCTTGCAGTCCTGACAAAACGAGCGTAGCAAGCCCGACACCGCCGTTCGCAGCGATAACCTGGGCGAACTGCTGATCCGCCATATCGCGGACGGTTTCGCCGGTGCTGTCGGACTCCCCGGACAGGCTAGCTCCGGATTCCCTTGCCGACTTCAGCATCTGCTGGATGAGCAGTGATTCGAACTGTGTAGCGGCTTGCTGGATTTCCGTCCGTTTCGAGCACAGTATCTCCGCCGGACTGGAAGCTAATGATATGGCCGGAATCGATATGGAATCGCCCATCAAATCACCTCGATTTCCGCATCCAGCGCTCCGGCGGCACGTAGCGTCTGCAAAATGGCGATGACGTCGCGCGCGGTGGAGCCAATTGCGGTAAGTGCCCGCACAAGGTCCTGAACCGTTGCTCCTTGTTTGAGCATCACACTTTGCGCTTTGTCCTCCTTTACACCTACGCCGACTTGCGGGACGACCTGAGTCGACCCGGAGGATAGCGGTGCGGGTTGGGAGACCGCCAAGCTGGTCTGGATTTCAACAGTAAGGCTGCCGTGCAGAATGCTGACCGGAGTGATGCGGATGTCGCTTCCCATGACGATCGTTCCCGTTTTTTCATCGACAGCGATCTTCGCGCGCGAATCGGTTTCAACAGGAAGATTCTCGATGGCGGCGACAAACTCCACCGGCCGGCCGGTAAACGCCGCTGGCGCGTTGACGGCAACGATTGCGGCATTCTCGGCTTTCGCAATGAGTTCTCCGGACGGCGCAAGTTTTTTGTTAATGACTTCGGCTAGCGTGGCGGCCGTGGTAAAGTCGGGCCTGTTCAATTGCAGCTTCAATGCACCCGTTGCGGCCGCCGCGGGCGCACGTTGTTCGACGATGGCGCCACCCGGAATCCGGCCCGACGTCGGATGATTTACCGTCTGGGTGGTGCCGCCCTGTCCAGCGAGAAATCCACCAACCACTACTTGTCCTTGTGCGGCCGCATAGACGTGTCCGTTTGCCGCCCGCAGAGGTGTCAGCAGGAGCAACCCGCCTCGCAGGCTGGACGCGTCTCCGATAGCCGCCACCGAGACATCAATGCGCGTTCCAGGTTGAGCGAACGACGGAAGGTTGGCCGTGATCATTACCGCCGCCGTGTTTCGCACCAACATCGCGGTAGGCGGAACAGACACCCCCATACGTTCCAGCATATTCGCAAGACTTTGCGCCGAGAACACCGTCTGGCGCTTATCGCCTGTGCCTGCCAGACCGACCACCAAACCGTAGCCGAGAAGTTGGTTTTCGCGCACGCCTTCCAACACCGCCAGTTCCTTGATGCGTGTTGAAGCTGCCAGATAGCTTGGCCCCAGCAGAAGGGCGATGGAAAAGAAAATTCGGATCTTCATCTAAACCCTATTCCCATCACAACGGAAGTAGTCCCATTAGCAGCCGGTAGAGAATGAAGGGACGGCGTACGGCGTCGCCAACCACACCTTTTCCGTTGACAGCCACCTCGAGAAATGCAAGCCGGTCCGAGCGGACCAGATTCGATGGGCCAAGATCATTCGGCCGCGCGACACCGCGCACCGTGATCGTCTGCTTTTCGGAGTTCACCGCCACTTCTTTCTGCCCCTCAAGCACCAGATTGCCGTTGGGTAACACATGTGTGACGCGCGCTGTTAGCGTCGCCGACAGCACCGTTTCGCGGCTGGTCTCTCCCTGTCCCTGGAGCTGATTTTCCCCGTTCGCCTGGGCGAGGTTCGCCAGGGCACCGGCGGCAGGAGTCCTGCCGAAGATACTGCCGATAGAATATCCGGCGCTTGATTTCCGCGACGTATTCGTGCCGCCGCGCGCGATCGCCGACGCTTTGTCAGCAACGACGATGGTTACAAGATCTCCGATCTGGTTTGCTCTCAGGTCCCGTGCTACGTCGGCTAATAGTCCACCGGTTACGTAAAGCGAACCGGGAGAGCTGCCTGCGCTGGCTCCTCTGGCAAGCGATTCCTGAACATAGGTCTCGATGGTGGATTTGCTGTCTGGTTCCTTTCCCAGAAGGAGTACCAATGGAAAGAGGACCGCGGCCGTCTTTGGCAAGAGATGTTTGATCATGTTCGATTCTCTAGTTCACTGAGACAAGCACTTTTCCTTTGGCTTGCACTTTGGCCCGGAAGCGCTTGCCGTTAATCAGATTCTTGACAACTACCGGCTCTCCCGCTACTCCATTCGACTCGGCAAGAGCTTGAACGATAATGCGTGCGCTGCCGCTCTCGACCTGGACTTGTACCCGGTCCCCCCGCTTTACCTCAGGCGGCTTCGCCAGCAGGTTCGGTCGAAGTACCTCTCCCGCACGTATCCACCTTCGAGGAACCTGCCCCACCGCCGCGCTGATGGAAGTGAGTCCTGGATCCTTGGACGGAAAGTCCTCTACTACAACCAGCCGGACTTGCGCCGTGACGATTTCCCGGCCTGGCTTGAGGTCTTCGGCAGCTACGACCCTTTGCTGTGTGACACGGATTCGCACACGAGCCCAAACCGATAAGGTACTCCGGGTGTCATAGGTCAACGTCCCTCGCCAAAGCACGGGTTTGCCGGTGTTCAGTGGTGACGGTGCCGCAAGCCCTCCACGGGGAAAATCGAGTTTTCCCGACGGTACGGGGAACCGGCTGAAGTCAACGATCTCTACAGCCGCTCCGGATTGGTTCAGGCTGGCGTTGATCGCTGCGGCCACCGCCTCGCGCGTTAACGGAGCCACGCGTCTCTCAACACAGGTATCTGCAAACGATTCTCCGTCGAATCCATAGCGCGCTGCGAGTTTGGCGAGTTCGGAACCTTTAATAACGCGCCGCACTCCTGGAACGGGTGTATGACCGAAGACTTCCGATGCCGGAACACGTCCGAACGCAGAATGCGCCGGGGCAAGCTCGACGACCATAATGTTTTCACCCGTAACTTGAATGCACTCCCCCGCCACCATCGTAAGAGCGGCCGACATGGAAAGCAGCGTTGTACGGAACATTCTCATCGCGCCATGTTGTTCACTTGCTGGTACATTTCATCGGCCGCGCGGACGACCTTCGAGTTCGCCTCGTAAGCTCGTTGGCTCACGATCATATTGATGAACTCTTCCACTACGCTGACGTTCGATTGCTCCACGTAGCCTTGCAGAAGAGAGCCGATACCTTCCTGGCCACCGGGATTGCCCACCGTTGGTTCGCCGGATGCATCGGTCTGCGCGTAGAGGTTTCCGCCGAGGCTGTTCAAACCGGCAGGGTTCGCGAAGTTGGCTAGTTGAATCTGCCCGGCGAGCTGGGATGAGGTTTGCCCAGGCTGCGTGTAACTGACGGTTCCGTCAGCGGCGATGGTAATGGATTGTGCTTCGGGCGGAATCGTGATTTGCGGCTCGAGCGGATCTCCATTTGCGGTCACGACATTGCCATCCCGGTCGAGATGAAAGTTTCCGGCTCGGGAATAGGCCAACTCTCCGGACGGGAGGCGCACTTGAAAAAAGCCCCGGCCTTGAATCACCAGATCGAGCGGATTGTTTGTCTGGGAGAAATCACCTTGCGAGAAGATAATTTCGTTGGCGATGGGTTTCGTTCCAAGACCCAGTTGCAGCCCACTTGGAATCACCGTCTGGGATCCTGCCGCAGCCCCGGGTTGCACGAAGCTCTGATACAGAAGATCCTGAAACTGCGTTCTGCGCATTTTGAACCCTACGGTGTTTGCGTTCGCAAGGTTGTGCGCAATATTGTCTACATTCATCTGTTGCGCCTGCATTCCGCTGCCGGCGCTATACAGCGCTCTGATCATTCCAATACCTCCACACCATCTCAGGCGTTAACTCTCGCAACTTCCTCGACGCTGCGCCGATTCATTTCACCACCGAGCGTCACCGCTTTTTGAAGCATTTCGAACTGCCGGAGGACGTTGACAAGCCGCACCGCGGATTCCGCCGGTGCTGAATTTGCGCTCTCTAGCCGGCCCTGGTACACGGTGCCGGAAAACCCGGCACGAAGGGCCGCCACGTCCGTCAAGCTGAAGTAATTGCCGCCGCGCTTTTCCAGAGCCGACATCTGCGAGAACTCGGCGATTTGCAGCTTCGCTACCGTCCTGCCGTTCTGTCGCACAGACCCATCAGGACTCACTTCAATACGCGCAGACGGGTTGAGCTTGATCTGCCCACCCCCTTCCGCTTGAACAGCGTGTCCGTCGGCTGTTTGAAGCACACCTTCCGGCGACAGCCGGAACCCGCCGTTACGGGTATACAGAGTGCCGTTTGAAGCGGTGACGGCGAAGAACCCTTTGCCGGATATGGCCAGGTCGAGAGGGTTACCGGTAGGCGCCAGCGTACCCTGTGAAAAGTCGGTCCAGTTTGCTTGTATCAGGGGCATGTTCGGGGAAACCAGGCCCTGTTCACGGTTAGCATCGGCTGCTCCACCCTCGACGTACAAGTTGTAGAACTCTCTATCTGCCTTATAGCCGGCCGTTGCGGCATTTGCGGTGTTATTGGCGAGAATCTCAAGAGACTCCATCCGCGCTCGCATCCCGCTTGCGGCCATTGCCGTTATGCGATCCATAAGGTACCCGCACAGAGAGCAAGCAATTTCACCTCCCAACCCAAAAACTTCCCGAAGTCAACGACAACAGGCTGGAGACGGCTTTGTACGCACGGCGAAATACGCCAAAGATTTGCCGTTGGAGGGGCTCATGGCAAGATGTCGGCACCTACGACAGCTTCCAGCAGTCCAAATTACAGCGAGATAGGAGTGGCTGTAGTCCTGCATGCTCTCAAGCGTGCTCAGTCCCGCAATCCCCGGTGCCTTCCCTGGAGTGACAGCCAAACCAGGCTCAACCCCGTTTCAGATGACCGCATCCGCCAAAACAAACAGTGCCACCGATCCTCTTATAGAGGCCTTCGCTGAGTTCCTCAGGCCCATGATGGAGGAAACAGTCGAAGTTACGGGCCAGACCGGCACCGCAGCTAGCAGACAACCTGCCGTCATCACGCCGGACGATTTCGCCGGGGACGCCGACGGCGATGCTACACCCTCGGCAGAGGAAAAAGAGAACGACCTTGCTCTCGTGTTATACGTGCAGGCGCAGGCGCCCAT
>CAADGY010000295.1 GCA_900696665.1 uncultured Acidobacteriota bacterium | reverse complement strand
TCCTTCGCGATATGAGGAGCCCCGAGGGAGGATTCTATTCCGCCGAGGATGCCGACAGCGTGATCGATCCCGCCCGCCCGCACGAAAAAGGCGAGGGTGCCTTCTATATATGGAGTGCCGAGGAAATCCGGAATCTCATCGATGCCCCGGCGGTCGACTGGTTTCAATATCGATACGGTGTGGAAGCTACGGGTAACGTCCATGAAGATCCGCAGGGGGAGTTTACCGGCAGGAACATTCTTTACGAGGCCCACACCGTGGAAGAGACGGCTGAGCGCTTTCATCTTACGGAGGCGGAGATCCGGCGCGGTCTCGAAGAGGCAGAGAAAAAGCTGTTTGCGTATCGCTCCGGGCGGATCCGCCCACACCTCGACGACAAGATTCTTACCTGCTGGAACGGGCTCATGATTTCTGCTTTCGCAAAAGCCGGGCAGGTGCTCGGCGAATCAAAATACAGCAAGGCTGCCGCTACGGCGGCGGATTTCATCCTGTCGAAACTGTATGAGCCCTCTTCGGACCGGCTTCTGCGCCGCTTTCGTGAAGGTGAGGCCGCCATTCAAGGATTCCTCGACGACTATGCGTTTCTGGCGCAGGGACTGCTTGACCTGTACGAAACCACATTCGGCATTCAACACCTCGACATGGCCATCCGGCTTACCGAAACCATGTGCGACCATTTTGAAGATCGTGAGATGGGAGGATTTTTCAGTACGGCGGAGGGGCAGGAAAGCCTGGTTCTGCGGATCAAGGACGACTACGACGGCGCAGAGCCGTCGGGAAACTCGATCGCTATTTTGAATCTTCTCCGCTTGGCGCAGATGACCGATCAGGTCCGCTTTCGCGAAGCAGCCGAACGAGCGCTGATCGCATTCGGTCCCCGGCTGGCTTCGGCGCCGGTGGCTCTGCCTCAGATGGTTGCGGCGTTCGCTTTCAGCCGCTCCAAGCCGAAGCAGGTGATCATCGCCGGAGACGAAAAGAAGGAATCCACCAGGGAGATGATTGCCGCCGTGCACCGGCACTTTTTGCCCGAACGCATTGTACTGCTGGCTGGAAACGAGGAATCCAGGCAGTTTCTTTCCAGGCTCCTCCCGGTGGTGAAAGACATGGCTCCGTTGAATGGACAGGCCACGGCGTATGTTTGTGAGAACTATGCGTGCCAGATGCCGACGGCGGATCTTCAAGAGTTGACTGAATTGCTACAATGATCGTTCTACTTGCGCATTCGCGCGTCATCAGGAGGAAACACGGAAATGGAAAGACCGGGTGCGACGACATTCAAGGGCAGTCCACTTACTCTCATCGGACCACAACTGAAGGTTGGTGATAAGGCTCCGGATTTCGAAGTGCTGGACGTCAGCCTGCAGCCGGTAAACCTTGCGAAGACACAAGGCAGCGTGCGGATTTTCAGTGTTGTGCCGTCTCTTGACACCCCCGTGTGCGATGCGCAAACCAAGCGCTTCAACGACGAAATGGAAGCGCTCAAAGGGGTGGAAGTCTACACTGTTAGCATGGACCTGCCGTTTGCACAGAAACGGTGGTGTGGGCAATTTGGCGTCGATCGTGTGAAGATGCTATCCGATCACCGGAGCGGTTCTTTCGGCCACAACTACGGCACGTTGATTAAAGAACTGCGGATGGAGAGCCGCGCAATATTCGTTGTGGATCGCGATGGCACAATCCGCCACGTTGAATACGTGACGGAGATGGCGGACCACCCGAACTATGAGGCTGCCGTCGCGGCCGCGCGCGCCGCGGCCGGCTGACGTCCGGCTCAAGCGCATGGCAGGGTAACTACCGTCAGCCAGAAATCTTCGATAGACCGGATGATGTGCAGAAACTGGTCCAGGTCCACGGGCTTAGCGATATAACAGTTGGCGTTTAGATCGTAAGCCTTAAGAACATCCTGCTCGGCTTTCGAAGTGGTCATAATGATGACCGGGATATGCCTGAGTGATGGATCTGTCTTAATCTCTTGCAGAACTTCCCGCCCGCTCATCCTCGGTAAGTTCAGATCGAGCAGGATCAGATGTGGTTCTGGAGCGTCCCGGTGCTCTCCTTCACGGCGCAGAAACTCCATCGCACTTACGCCGTCCCCCACTACGTGAAGATTGACTAGGAACCGCCCGTCCTTGAGCGCCTCCTTCGTCAATCGAACGTCACCGGGATTGTCCTCCACCAGGAGTAGTTCGAAAGTGCCAGTGGGATTCATTGCAGTCATTCGCCTGCCCCTCTCGACCGGTATACGATTTTCGCCGAATGCCGCCATTTACCCCTACTAAGTTTGCCGGACCGCTCCGTGGCCGTTGCGGCTCAGAAATAAATGAACTCAGAAACAAATAATACTGAGCTGCACACGTAAGCAACGGCTAGCACTTTTGATTGCAATCCCCCGGCCAAACTGGGCGATTTTCATGACAGCGTTCTATCTTGTTGATAATTAAGGATAAACAAAGAAAATACCCACCAGGTCAACATTTCCAGATGAAATGTTTGATCTTTTCTACAGCCCGCTGCGTAAATTTGGCGCAGAGCCGTTAGAGAAACATTCCACGAGGGAGCGTTACAATTCTTACCCAGAAATTCTCGATGGATTGCACCACGCGAATGAACTGATCGAGGTCGACGGGTTTTTGGATGTAGCAATTCGCAGCCAGCCCATAGGCGTCGCCCACGTCCTGATCAGCCGTGGAAGTTGTAAGCACTACCAGCGGAATTTTTCGGAGGGCCGGGTCGCTTTTGATTTCACGAAGCACTTCCCGACCGTCTATTTTAGGCAGGTTCAGATCGAGCAGAATCAAATCCGGCGGTGCAGCATCATAATGCCGGCCTCGCCGGTGCAGCACATCCAGCGCTTCCACGCCATCCCTCGCGACGGCGAGATTCACCAGGCATCTGCCTTCTTTGAATGCTTCGCGAGTAAGCCGCACATCGGCCGGGTTGTCTTCTACAAGCAAAATATTTATCGGTTCGATATCCGCGTCTGCGGTTATTGGGCAACGATTGTTCTTCGCATCCACGCCGATAGAGATGCAAATATGCTACCAAGTTCCTTTTGAGACTATTCCCCGTTCGAAGCATTAGCCAAATACGGGGCGCACAACCCGGCCCGGCATCAGCAACGGATAATTTTTACAGCAGGCCGAAGGCTTTCGGGCAGCGGGTTGGCGTGGAGTACACGAAGGAACGGTGGCTTCTTCCGGGCAGTGCTTGCCGCATCGCTTGACAAGCATTTAAGCCTAATCTTATCATGAGCTTTGCTGGTTCCCGCCGTCAGGGGCAGCTGATTACTTCGCCACAAGCGAGTCGCTTGCACAATCGAAACGAGGAGGATCTCTTGATTAAGCTGGATATTATCAACGAGGTTGTAAACAAAACAGGGATCACTAAGACGAAGGCCGAGATGGCCGTAGAAACCGTGTTCGAGAGCATGAAGCGGGCGCTTGGGCAGGGAGAGAGAATCGAACTTCGCGGTTTCGGCATCTTTAACGTCCGCCCTAGAAAAACCGGCATCGGGCGCAACCCGCGGACGGGCGCGGAAGTGGCAATCCCGCCCGGGAAAGCCGTGAGGTTCAAGCCTGGCAAGGAGCTGCAATCCTTGCAGTAGCTGTTAGCTGTGTACCCAAACGGCTACTCCTCCGCTCCGTATCCCGGTACGATGAGCGATGGCATCCGGCCGGGTGCTTATCCGATTGGACGGCACCTTCCGCGCCGGCGCTACTGGATCCATGTTCTGCTGTTTGCGTTGACTCTGCTGACCACCACGGCCGTAGGAGCAAGGCTTGCACAGAATTTCGAGCACAACCGGCCTGCTTTCGAGTTGGAGGGTGATTTCGCCGCACTGGGTCCGATTCTCTCTGATCCGGCCCTTTTATTGACGGGTCTCCCCTTTTCGCTCACGCTGATCACCATTTTGCTGGCGCATGAACTGGGCCACTATTTCGCCTGCACATTCTACAGAGTGAATGCGAGTCTGCCCTATTTTCTTCCCGCTCCCACGATCATTGGCACATTCGGGGCATTTATTCGCATACGATCTCCTATCTATTCGAAGCGCGTTCTCTTCGATATCGGCGTGGCGGGCCCGGTCGCGGGTTTTGTGTTTCTTCTACCGGCATTGGGAGTTGGCCTGGCGTATTCCAAGATCGTTCCGGGTATTGCGCTTCAGGGCGATCTCATCTTCGGCTCGCCGCCGATCCTTTCGATCCTGCAGGCTCTGGTCTTTCCGGGAATCCCAGATGGTGATATTTACTTGCACCCGATCGGCCGCGCCGCCTGGGTGGGCCTGATCGCCACGGCGTTAAACCTCTTGCCTATTGGGCAGTCGGATGGTGGCCATATCCTCTATACTTTCTTCGGAAAGTATCACCGCCTGATTTCCCGGCTCGCAGTCGCCGCGCTGATCCCGATCGGGTTCTTCTACTGGTATGGATGGCTGTTGTGGGCAGGCTTCTTTCTGGTATTCGGCATGAAGCATCCGCCCACTATTTACGATGAAAACCAGGTCGGCGGCGCGCGCCGGAAACTGGCATGGCTCGCGCTGCTGATCCTTGTCCTGAGCTTTGCGCTTGCGCCCATCCGGCCCGGCGGCACGTTGTAGATGAAAATCTCTGCCACGCTGATCGCATTCAACGAAGAGAGAAAGATCCCGCGGGCTATCGAGAGCCTCCGTTGTTGCGACGAAATCGTCGTCATCGACAGCGGCTCGACCGACCGGACCGTCGAGGTTGCGGCCAAGCTGGGCGCAAGGGTCGTCGAGAGCCCGTGGCGCGGATTTGCCGGACAAAAGAACTACGCATCGGAACAGGCGTCAAATGACTGGGTGCTCTCTATTGATGCGGATGAGGCTTTGAGCGAAGCGCTCGAAGCCGAGATCTGGCAGCTCAAAAAAAGTGGACCAACGTGCGATGCCTACACCATGCCGCGGCTCGCTCAATACCTGGGGCGCTGGATACTCCATTCCGGCTGGTATCCGGACCGGAAGGTGCGGCTCTTCGATCGTAGAAAATCTTTCTGGGTTGGCGATTTCGTACATGAAAGCGTACAGGTGAACGGCACTACCGGACATTTGAAGTTCAATCTCCTGCATTTCACTTGCGACTCGCTGACAGAGCACCTGAAAACCATGGATGCTTATACCACGTTAGCCGCGCAGGAGATCGTGTCGGAGCGCCGCGCGGTCGGCTACAGGCATCTTCTGCTCGATCCGGCCTGGACGTTTTTCAATACCTATGTTTTGAAACGTGGATTTCTCGATGGTCATGAAGGTCTGGCAATCGCCTACATGGCTGCCATGTATAACTTCCTGAAATACGCCAAAGCGCGCAACATGAGTTGATGCGCTGTGGAGGAGTGGGGGGATTGATGCGTGTTGCAATAGCTGCCGATCATGCCGGCTTCACAATGAAGGACGACCTGGCCGTCTATGTTCGCGAGTTGGGGCACGAGATTCTGGATCTCGGGACCCATACGGCCGACCCGGTGGATTACCCTGATTTTGCCGAAGCGCTCGCGCTGGAGTTAACGGCAGGCCGCGCTGATCGCGGCCTGCTCTCCTGCGGCAGCGGCATTGGCGCATCTGTCGCCGCAAACAAAATTCCGGGCATTCGGGCGGGGCTCTGTCACGATACTTACTCCGCCCATCAGGGCGTGGAGCACGACGACATGAACGTGCTGGTTCTGGGCGCGCGCGTGATTGGGCCG
Organism: uncultured Acidobacteriota bacterium; assembly: GCA_900696665.1. GTDB lineage: Bacteria > Acidobacteriota > Terriglobia > Bryobacterales > Bryobacteraceae > CAADGY01. The sequence continues at coordinate 9,072 of CAADGY010000295.1, read as the reverse complement.
GCGCTTGCGCGGGAACTGGTTGCGGCGTTTCTTCGAGCTGGCTTCTCGGGCGAGCAGAGGCACATCCGCCGGCTGGGCAAGATTTCGCAGATCGAAGCGCGATATAGCCGGAAATCCTGATTTTTCGCGTGTCTACTCTATACTGAAGTCTGGGCTGATGGAAAATGTAATTGCTATTCTGCTCGCGGGGGGCGCGGGTGAACGACTTCATCCTCTCACCCGGCACACCGCCAAGCCCGCGGTGCCGTTCGGCGGCATCTATAGAATCATCGATTTCACTCTCTCGAACTGCATTAACTCCGACATTCGAAGAATATTCATTCTTACTCAATACAAGGCCCTCGATTTGAACCGCCATGTCCGGGAAGGGTGGAATTTCCTTTCGAGCGAACTCGGGGAGTTTATCGAGATCGTCCCGCCGATGAAGCGGATTCATGAAGACTGGTACCTGGGGACGGCTGATGCGGTGTATCAAAACATCGAGAGCGTCATCGATGAACGCGTGGACCAGGCGCTGATCCTGTCCGGTGATCACATCTACAAGATGGATTACGGCCCGATGCTCGAATGGCACCGCCAGCATGGCGCCGACATTACCATTGCGACGATACAGATGTCGCCGTCGGAGGCCGGCCGGTTCGGCGTCACGGAGATCGACCGCGACTACAGCATCATCGGGTTCGAGGAGAAGCCGCAGCACGGCAACCCGAAACGGTCGATTTTCAACCCGGAGATGATCAGCGGGTCAATGGGTGTTTATGTGTTCAACACGCCCACGCTGGTCCGGGCGCTGGTGGAGGACGCCGAAGACCCCGATTCCTCGCACGACTTCGGACACGATATTCTCCCCAAGTGGCTGGCTCGCGCCCGGGTGATTGCCTACGATTTCCGCGACCTCAACGACAAAACCGCCAAATACTGGCGCGATGTCGGCACCCTGGATGCGTTCTACGAAGCCAACATGGATCTGGTGAACATCACCCCGGAATTGAACCTGTACGATATCCGGTGGCCCATCCGGACCAGACTTATCCAGCAGCCGCCCGCGAAGTTCGTATTCGCTTTGGAAGGCCGGAGAATGGGCGTCGCCATCGACTCGATGGTCTCGCCGGGCTGTATCGTCTCCGGGGGCAGAGTGGTGCGCAGCATTCTGTGTCCTGGTGTCCGCGTCAACAGCTACTGCGAAGTGGAGAGTTCCATCCTGATGCCCAACGCCCAGGTCGGCCGCTACAGCCGGCTCCGGCGCACGATTGTGGATGAGGGTGTTACTGTGCCGGAATCGAGCGTCATCGGATACGACATCCAGGCGGACCGGGACCGCGGTTACACCGTCACCGATTCGGGGATCGTGGTGGTACCCTCCCGACAGAGCCTTGCCAACGCGACTGAGGGCGCGTCGGAGAAGGTGCTGGGCGGTGTGCAACAATAGAGTTTCGGTAGTTGGAACTCCCCAATCCATTCTGAAACACAGGTTAAATCCAAAATGGTCGAAATTATCAAAATCATAGGTAGAGAGATACTGGATTCCCGCGGCAATCCAACCGTGGAAGCCGATGTAATTCTTGAAGATGGCAGCATTGGTCGGGCGGCAGTCCCTTCGGGCGCTTCGACGGGTGAGCACGAAGCCGTGGAGTTGCGTGACGGCGACAAGTCCCGCTATCTCGGTAAAGGCACACAGAAAGCTGTCCGCAATATTGCCGAAGAGATCGCACCGGCTCTCGAAGGACTCGACGCAAGCTCGCAGGCGGAAATCGATCGCAAGATGATCGCGCTTGACGGCACATCCAATAAAGGGCGGCTGGGCGCGAACGCGATGCTCGCTGTCTCAATGGCCACCGCCAGAGCAGCGGCTGCTTCCGAGCTGACGCCCCTTTACCGCTATCTGGGCGGCGTCTCCGCCTCCCTTCTCCCGGTACCGATGATGAACATCCTCAACGGAGGCGCGCACGCCGACAACTCTGTGGATGTGCAGGAATTCATGATCGCTCCCCACGGCGCTTCGCGTTTCTCGGATGCTTTGCGGATGGGGGCAGAAGTGTTTCATACGCTGAAAGGCGTGCTGAAACAGCGAGGCTATTCGACTTCCGTGGGTGACGAGGGAGGATTCGCTCCGAACCTGAAATCGAATGCCGAAGCCCTCGAAGTAGTGCTCGAGGCCATAACCAAAGCCGGCTACAAACCAGGCGAACAGATCGCCATCGCCCTCGATCCGGCTTCCAGCGAATTCTACGACAAGCCGAAAGGAAAGTACGTTTTTAAGAAGTCCGATAAAAGTGAGCGGTCCTCCGAACAAATGGTCGAGTTCTGGTCCGATTGGGTTCGCCAGTATCCGATCATCTCCATTGAGGACGGCATGGCCGAGGACGATTGGAAAGGTTGGAAGCTGTTGACCGAGGCGTTAGGAGCCCGGATCCAGCTTGTGGGCGACGATCTGTTCGTGACGAACGTGGAACGGCTCTCGCGCGGCATTTCGGAAGGCATCGCCAATTCCATTCTCATCAAAGTGAACCAGATCGGGACCCTTACCGAGACTCTCGATGCGATGCAGATGGCCGCGGGCGCTGGTTATACCTCAATGGTGTCCCACCGTTCCGGCGAGACCGAGGATGCATTTATCGCCGATCTCGCCGTGGCCACCTGCGCGGGCCAGATCAAGACCGGATCGGCGAGCCGCACGGACCGCATTGCGAAGTACAACCAGTTGCTCAGGATAGAGCAGGAGCTTGGCCCCAGCGCCAAATTCGCCGGCAGAAATGCCTTCCGCCAGAAGGTGGGTTAGGAGATACGCATGAAGAAGCTGGTGTTGCTCCGTCACGGAGAAAGCATCTGGAACAAAGAGAATCGCTTCACCGGGTGGACCGATGTCGACCTGACGGAAAAGGGCAGACAGGAAGCCCTGGAAGGCGCGCGCGCTATGAAGGAAGCGGGCCTTGAGTTTGACGTGGCGTATACTTCCGTTCTCAAGCGTGCCATCCGGACGTTGTGGATCGCGCTCGATGCGATGGATTTGATGTGGATTCCAGTTCACCGTTCCTGGCGTTTGAACGAGCGCCATTACGGGGCGCTGCAAGGCCTGGACAAAGGAGAAACGGCCGCAAAGTTCGGTGAAGACCAGGTTAAGATCTGGCGCCGCAGCTACGATATTCCACCGCCCAGGCTGGAAAAAAGCGATTCACGCTACCCGGGCAACGATCCACGCTACAGCGGTATACCAGAACAGGAGCTGCCACTCGCCGAGTGCCTGAAAGATACCGTCAACCGGTTCATCCCTCATTGGCACGAAGTGATTGCTCCCGATGTGATGAGCGGACGCCGCGTCATCATCGCAGCACACGGCAACAGCCTTCGCGCACTGGTGAAATACCTGGACAATATCTCGGACAAAGACATTCTCGAGCTGAATATCCCCACGGGCATGCCCCTGGTTTACGAGCTTGAAGACAATTTGAAACCGATTAGAAGCTACTATCTCGGTGATCCCGAGAAAGTCAGGAAGGCGATGGAAGCCGTCGCCAATCAGGGCAAGAAGAAATAGCGGTGCCGGGACGGAGCCCGCGCTCCGTCCTCCAGCGGCTTTTTCATCTCCACAGATCCCGAATATCGACCGTGTGCCGGCGGAAGGTGTGCGATGCGTCCCGGCCCAGGATGTCCGTAGCCCTTGCTTCAGCGGCCTGCGCCTGACTTTTTTGCTTCAATTTTCGGAGCACGACCGCCCGATTGCTCCACAGTAAGCCCAGGTCGGGATGGTTCTTCCCCAGCTTCTGTTCCGCCGCACGGATCGCCGCGGCAAGAAACTCGTCCGCTTCTTCGAAGCGGCGTTGATGAAACCGCAGAAGTGCAAGATTGTTCACGATGCGGATAGTGGCGGGATGATCGGGCCCTGACGCCTGACGCCAGATCTCAAGCGCCCTTTGAAGCGCCGCGTCAGCCATATCAAACCTCCCCTCATCTTCATAGAGCACAGACTGATTATTCAGGATCGCTGCCACGGAGACGTGGTTGGGTCCGATTGCCTGTTCCGCCACAGACCTGGCTTGCTCAAGAAGTCTGGCGGCCTCTTTCTTATTTCCACGCAAAAATTCCAGTTCAGAGAGATTGTTGTATATGCCGGCCACATCTGCGTGAATTGGACCGGCGGTGCGAATCAGCACTTCCAGCGATTCGTGATATATGGCTTCTGCTCGTTTATAGTTTCCCTTCTTGACCAGCAAGCCCGCATAGTTGCTGAGGAGCCAGGTGAAGTTCTCCCGCTCCTTCTCCGCAAGCGCCGCCCGAATCTTCAAGGCCTCGCGATAACAGCGCTCCGCATCGTTATATGCCCCCAGCCGCTCGTGCGTGGAGCCGAGATTGTTCAGTACGGTGACGTGCCGGAGATCCTGAGGTTTAATGTCTTTCAATCGCCGCCACGCTGTCTCGAGGTGTGCTTTGGCCGCCTGATAGTCGCCGGCAGCACTAAGTGGCATTGCAGCATCAAAGTGCTTTCTCCAGGCGCTATCGGCAGGCGCCCCGGATTCCACGGTTTCCTGTGGGAGCGCATAACAGATCACGCCCGCTATCGTGAACGTCAGGACCGCCGTTGCCAGTAGTCGCATTCCGTCCCCTCTCTGGTGAGAAGAGACGGAGCAAAATCAAAAAGGTTCGGGACGGTTGATGAAATTAACGATGGGGCTATTCGTCAGAGCCGTCCCAACCACCTAATGCGGAAATTCAACGCGCGCCGCTGTCCGCCGTAATACCGCATAAAGTCGGCCGAAGCGATGTTGCTGTTGACGGTGTCGTAGTTTCTGTGGTTGGTGACGTTGTTGAGCCCGCCGCGGATCGCGATCTTGTGGCCCATTAATACGAAACGCCGTTCCAGGTGGAGATTCAGCTCGAAGAATTGGGGAAAGCGCTGGGTGTTCAATCCACCGGTGTAAGCGCCATCGGCGCTGACAACGGAGAAAGGGAACCCGGTTCTCCATTCCAGAAGATAAGCCGCCGCCCAGTTCTTGAATGGCAGGGGCAGGTACCCCCAACTGAGAAAACGGTGCGGCGTATCCCATGGCATCGGTCCGGCATTATCGGAGACCAGGATGGGGTCGTCGATGTTAACATCCACCACGGCGTTGGATAGCGCCCTTGACCGTACATAGCTGGCCATCCATTCATATTGCCCAGCCAGAACCTGCCGTATGGAAAACTCCACCGAATCGAAGGCATCCCTGCGCATGTTGCTGAGAGTATAGATGCTATCGACGTCATATGCTTCGGGCGCCGGGATGCGGTATGGCACGGCATTGGGTAATGGCGCCCCGCCGCCGGTCAGATCCATGTAAGTCAAGCCTTCCCTTCCACGTTTCCGCAGGAGATCGACTCGCAATGAGAAGCCCGATGGTAGTTGTTGCGCCAAGCCGAGGCTCCATTGGGCGTACCGCGGCGAACGCAGATTGTAATTGCCGATTGTGTAAAGCGAGAGGGCGGGTCCGCGAAGAACGGAGCCATCCGGGTTAAAAGTAGTCGCCAGGGAGTACTGATCCAGCGGTCTCGTGAAGAGGCGCAGGTTGGTTGCGTCGTATATGATGGCGTAGCCGCCCGAGATTTTGGTATTCTCCCATCCTCTTGGCGACCAGGCGAACGCCGCGCGTGGAGAGAAGTTATAGTTGTGCAGAATGGAGTCCCAGTCGCTTCGCAGACCCAATTCCAGCACAATTCCGGGCCGCACCCGCCAGGTGTCCTGTACGTAGGCGGCCGCTTCCCAGGCGGAGCGGACGAATGCGCCATTCCCGCCAAAAACCGTCCGCCTCAAAGGGATGCCGTCCGGCCGGAGATATTCGATGCCGGTGCGGTGGACATCCTGCTGGTATTGAAGCCGGTTGATATCGATTCCAGTTTTCATCTGGTGGCCGGAACTCCGTGGAAGGAACATATTCGCAAGCCACTGATCCCGGCCCGCGCTGCGCATCGCATCGATAAAGTTGTAGCCTCTCATGCCCTCCGGTGTCAGCAGGAACATTCCGCGTCCCTGCGGTATCTCCCTGCCGAATGTCCGGTTGGCTGCGTAGCCGAACTCCATCAGCGCGCCTCGCTGGAAGTAAATCTGATCTTTGAAGGAATAAAACCATTGCCGTGTACGGCGATCTACCGTGGTTTCGATGGGGGCGAGCACTCCCAGTCCCGTGCGGGGCGCATTCCAGTAGTTCCCCAGGAAACTGGTATGAATAATGTTCGATGGAGACAGGTTTACCTGGCTGGTGATGAGGTTGCTGAGCCTCCAACTGGATGTGCGGTCCTGGCCTTTTGGAAGGTCCTCCACCACGCGCTTGTCGTAGACGATGCTGAGAGTGTCCGAAAACCAGATGCGCCCCCGGCGGATGGGTCCGGATAGTCCGAACCGGGGTGTCCAGTTGCCGATAAAAATCCCCTTGTGGGTTTCCACGCCCGGCAGAAAGTTTGTGGCCGTGTAGCGGAATTTGTCATCCCCGGTAGTAGTGTTGATCGCGAGTACGCCGGCGGACCCTTTGCCATATTCGGCCGAATAGCGGCTGCTGGACACCTGCAACGATTGCACGGCCTCCACGCCGATGCGAGTTTCGAAAGTCCCGGTGAGCGGGTCGCCGACGTTGAATCCGTTCAACGTGTAGAGCGCCTGGCTTTCCGCGCCGCCGCTGAGATGTATGCCTCCGGAAGCATCACGTACAACGCCCGGTACAATATGCAGCGCGTTCTTCAGATTATTGGTATTCGGATACGGAACAGCGAGGAGTTCGGCTCCGGAGACGTTTTGCAGGGATTGCGGGTCTTCCGGATCCACGACGGGAGAGGGGGCGGCCACGGTCACAGATTCGAAAACTTCGCGTAACGGGTTCAGAACAAAAGTTGCCTCACTCCCGCTCTCGGACAAGCTGACCACCTGATGGTCCAGCCGGAAGAAGCCTTCAAGCTGAACGCTGACGGAATACGTGCCCGCTCCCGGAGTTTCACAGGAGAACGCTCCGGCTGCATCCGAAGTGGTCTCGCATAGGATGTTTCCCGAAGGAAGGAGCCGGACCGCTATACGCGCGCCATGCACCGGGGCGCTGTTCTCGTTGACGACACGGCCTGCCAACACGCCCGTCCCCCGCGCTTCCGTTGCTCCAAGAGCACAGAAAGCTACCGTTGCGGCAACTGCAATTACACTTCTCACCTGCAATCGCCAATATACAATGATTCCTTATGGCTATTAAAACGACGGTAGTTGGGAGCTATCCGATTCCTCACTGGCTTCTGGGTGATACAAGCCGCGGCGCGCTCCGGGACGCGATTATGGTTGTGTTGAAGACCCAGGAACTCGCGGGAATCGACGTGGTTGCTGACGGAGAATTGAACCGCTTCAACCCGAGCCATCCGGAAACCAATGGCATGATCGATTACTTCGTGGGCCAGATGGATGGCATCCGGACCAGGTTCTCCATCTCCGATATTGCCAGCTTTCGCGCGGACGCCGGCATGGCCTACCGTTCCGAACCGGCCGGCATTGTGATCAGCGATATCGGTGAGGGGACATTGAACCTGGCGCGAGACTATGAGTTTACGAGAAGTCTGACGGCGAAACCGCTCAAGTTCACCTGTACGGGTCCGCACATGCTGACGAAGGTGCTCACGGACAAGCATTATGGCCGGCGCGACGAGTTGGCGATGGCGATTGCTGCCGTGCTGAGGGCGCAACTCGAAATGATCGGGGCCGACGTCGTGCAACTAGATGAAGCCAACATCAGTGGGCACCCCGAGGACCGGGAATGGGCGCTGCCGGCCATCAATCACGTTCTCGCAGGTATAAATGGCACACGGGCTGTACATATCTGCTTTGGAAACTATGGCGGGCAAACGGTTCAGAGAGGGTTCTGGAGAGACTTGATGCCCTTTCTGAACGGACTCCAGGCAGACCACCTCGTGCTGGAGTTCGCGCGGCGCGGCTACGATGAACTGGAAGTGTTCCGCGATCTGCGCCCGGAAATCGGTCTCGGCCTGGGCGTCGTGGACATCAAGGACAATGCTATTGAATCCGCCGAACTGATTGCCGGGAGAGTGGAATTTGCCGCCCGCGCGCTGGGCCCCGAGAGAATCCATTACCTGCATCCGGACTGCGGGTTCTGGATGCTCCAGCGCAGTGTGGCTGACGGCAAAATGCGATCGCTCGTGGCTGGAAGGAACCTGTTCGAGAGCGAGAAACGCGCATTCCAGACAGCGGTAATCGACGAACCGTAAATCTGATGTCTGCTTCCCTGGCGGTCGCCGCTCGGAAACGTTCGCTCAATGCTGAGCCACACGGCCGCGATGAAACTGTTTTCGTATGGGCGGAGAATACGCGACCGATTTTGTGAAATCGTGTATTTAGGAGTGGCGTTCGCAATGAAACGTTTGCTATCCGCTGTTGTGATTGCCGGTTTGTGCTCCCTGACGGGGGTGCGGGCCGGAGATGGTCTCGAAATAGGAGGCGATTACCGCGAACAGTTTGAGAACTATCTGACTGCCGCCGCGCAGCGGCATTGGGAGGAACGGGCGCAGACGATCGCTGCCATCACAACACCGGCCGGCGCGGCGCGGCGGGCCAAGTTTATCCGCTCTTGGATCGTCAGCGCGGTGGGAGGATTCCCCGCGAAGACGCCGCTCCAGGCGCGCGTTACCGGACAGTTTCAAAGGGACGGCTATCGCGTGGAGAAGGTCATCTATGAGAGTCAGCCCGGCTTCTACGTCACGGCCAATCTGTATGTTCCCTCAACAGGCAAGGCTCCCTATCCCGGCATCGTGGGTGTAGCCGGACACAGCGCCACGGGCAAAGCGATCGCGACCTATCAATACGCCTGGATCGCACTGGCAAAACGCGGATTCGTCGTACTGGCGATCGATCCGCCGGGCCAGGGCGAGCGCTCCGAATATTTTGATCCGGTCGCCAAGAAGTCCAGCGTGGGAATTGGTACGGCTGAACACTCCATGGCCGGAATTCAGTGCTTGTTGACGGGCACCACCTTTGCGCGTTACGAAATTTGGGACGGCATCCGGGCGTTCGATTATCTGGCGGCCCGCAAGGAAGTGGACCCCAAGCGCATTGGCGTA